>PLUC01000045.1:0-34312 GCA_003165415.1 Holophagaceae bacterium | reverse complement strand
AGCCCAGCACGTACATCACCGCGAAGGTGCCCACCAGCGAGAGCGGCACCGCCACGCTGGGGATGATGGTGGCGGGGATGGTGCGCAGGAACACGAAGATCACCGCCACCACCAGGATGATGGTGAGGATCAGGGTGAACTCCACGTCCTCCACCGAGGCGCGGATGGTGGTGGTGCGGTCGGTGAGGATCTGCAGCTTGATGGCGGGGGGAACCGAGGCCCTCAGCTGGGGCAGCAGGGCCTTGATGCGGTCCACCACGGCGATGATGTTGGCCCCGGGCTGGCGCTGGATGTTGAGCACCACGGCGGGGGTCAGGTTCATCCAGGCCGCTTCCTTGATGTTCTCGGTGTCGTCGATGACCGAGGCCACATCCGAGAGGAGGATCGGGTTGCCGTTCTTGTAGGCGATGACGATGGGCTTGTACTCGGCGCTGGTCATCAGCTGGTCGTTGGCGCCGATGGCGAACGACTGCAGGCTGCCGTCGAAATCGCCCTTGGCCTCGTTCACGTTGGCGCCGCTCACCACCGAGCGCACGTCCTCCATGGTGAGGCCGTACGAGGACAGGGCGGCCGGGTTGACCTGGACCCGCACCGCCGGCTTCTGGCCGCCGCTTATGCTCACCAGGCCGACCCCGGGCAGCTGGGAGATCTTCTGGGCCAGGCGGGTGTCGGCGAAGTCCTCCACCTTGGGCAGGGGCATGGTCTCGGAGGTCAGTGCCAGGGTGAGGATGGGCGCGTCGGCCGGGTTGGTCTTGCTGTAGATGGGCGGGTTCGGCAGGTTCGCCGGGAGATAGGTGCCCGCGGCGTTCACCGCCGCCTGCACCTGCTGTTCGGCCACGTCGATGTTCAGGTCCAGGACGAACTGCAGGGTGATGATGGAACTGCCGTCGGAGCTGGAGGAGGTCATCTGGTTCAGGCCCGGCAGCTGCCCGAACTGGCGCTCCAGGGGCGCGGTGATGGCCGAGGCCATGACGTCCGGGCTGGCGCCGGGATAGAAGGTCTCCACCTGGATGGTGGGGTAGTCCACCTGGGGCAGGGCCGACACCGGAAGCTCCTTGAACCCCAGGAGGCCCACGAGCATGACCCCCGCCATCAGCAGGGAAGTGGCGATGGGCCTGAGAATGAAGGGTTTTGAGGGGTTCACAGGATGCCCTTCCGCTTCACGCACTGGCCTTGGGGGCGGCATCCATGAAGGAGACCTTGGCTCCCGGGCTGAGCTTCTCCATGCCGTCGATGACCACCCGTTCGCCCGGGGTGACGCCGCTCTTGAGGGCGATGAGGTCGCCCTCGGTGAGTTCGATCTCCACCGTCCTCAGGTCCACGGTGCTGTCGGGCTTGACCACGTAGATGAAGTTGCCCCTGGGGCTCCGCTGCACGGCGGCGGCCGGGACGATCAGGGCATTGTGCAGGGTGTCGGTCTGCAGTTTGGCGTTGACGAACTGGTTGGGGAAGAGCACGCCGTCCCGGTTGGTGAACTCGGCCTTGAGCTTCACCGTGCCGGTGGTGGGGTCCACCTGGTTGTCCACGGCCAGGAGGGTGCCGGTGGCGAGCTTCTTGACGAAGTCCCGGTCGTAGGCGTCCACCGTGAGGCCCTTGACGCTCTTGCTGTTGGCCAGCACGTGCTGGACGTTGTCGGCGGGGATGGTGAACAGGACGTCGATGGGCGACAACGGCGTGATCACCACCAGCCCGGTGGTGTCGGTGGCATGGACCATGTTGCCCGGGTCCACCAGGCGCAGGCCCACGGCGCCGGACACCGGGGCCGTGATGTTGCAGTACACCAGGTTCAGCTTGGCGCTGGCCACCCCAGCCTGGTCGCTCTTCACCGCGGCCGCGGCCTGGTCCACCGTGGAGACCTGGGTATCCAGCTGCTGCTGGGGGATGATGCCTTCCTTGACCAGGGTCTGGTAGCGCGTCAGGTCCTGATGGGCGTTCTTGAGCGCGGCCTCGTCCTTGGCCAGCTGGCCCTCCGCCTGGAGCATCTGGACTTCATAGGGCCGCGGATCAACCTGCATGAGCAGATCGCCCTTCTGCACCGTCTGCCCTTCCCGGAACTTCACCAGCATGAGCTGGCCGTCCACCCGGGTGTGCACCGTCACCGCGTCCGTGGGCACCACCGAGCCCAGCCCGGAGAGGGTCACCTGGACGTCCCCCTGCCGGACCAGGGACGTCACCACCGGCACCACCCGCACGGCCACCACCGGCTTGGTCCGGGCCGCCGCCACGGCCCGGAACACGATGGTGCCGACGATGGCCAAGGCCAGACAGACCGGCAACAGCACCTGCCACCGGCGCCAGCCCGGCCGGGCAAGAGGTTCATCAATGGAGGGTCGGGTGGCAGTCGCGTTCGCGTCCATAGGCTTTCAATACCTGTCGAAGGAAAAGGGGCCGAAGGAGAAAAAGATCCCCTAGGCAGGGGAAGGGAAGCAGGACCGGAAGGGCTGCACATATACTGTAACAACCTCGCTTAAGGATGGGTGCCACATTGTTGTTAAAGCAAGGATCCACCGTGTCCATCCTGGTTGGACCCCGTTTGGCGGTCGGGGTTTAGTTTCCGATCATCCTCGAACAATGTTCCAATGCAACCTAGAGGTTCACCATGGAAGCTGCAGCCCCCCTGCCGGTCATCGCCATCCTGGGCTACGGCACCATGGGCAAAGCCCTGGCCGGCGGCCTGCTCAAGAGCGGCGTCGCCACCCGGGACACCCTGCGGGTGGGCGTGCGCCGGCCCCATCCCCAGGGGGTGGACCCCAGGACCGATGGGCTGGGCCTCCCGGTCCTGCTCAATGTGGACGCGGCCCGGGCGGCCGGCACCCTGGTCCTCTGCGTCAAGCCCCGGGACGTGGAGACCCTCATGGCCCAGCTGCGGGAGGACGGGGCCCTGGACCACCATCCCCTGGTGATCTCCATCGCCGCCGGACTGTCCACCGCCCGGCTGGCTTCCCTGGCCCCCGGCTGCCCGGTGGTGCGGGCCATGCCCAACACGCCCTGCGCCATCGGCCGGGGGGTCACGGTCCTGGCCCGGGGCCCCGGCGCCGAGGATGCGCACCTGGCCCTGGCCCGCTCCCTGTTCACCTCCCTGGGCGCGGTGCTGGAGCTGGAGGAGAAGCACATGGACACGGTGACCGGCCTGTCCGGCAGCGGTCCGGCGTTCATCTATATGGTGCTGGAGGCCATGGCCGAGGGCGCCGTCATGCGCGGCCTGCCGCGCTCAGTGGCGCTGGAGCTTTCGGCCCGGGTGGCCCAGGGCGCCGCGGAGATGGTGCTGGCCACCGGCCGGCACCCGGCCGCCCTGCGGGACGATGTCACCACCCCCGCCGGCTGCACCGTGGCCGGGCTGCTGGTGCTGGAGGACGGCCGCCTGCGCTCGGTGGTGGCCCGGGGCGTGGAGATGGCGGCGAAGGTGGCGGGAGAGCTATCGAATTGAAGTCATGAGGCCTTAGAATCAAGCTCATGCGCCCATCCATCCTCGTCACCCAACCCATGAATGCCCCCGCCCTGGAGCATGGCCTGGATGCCGCCTACCAGGCGCACCGGCTGCACCTGGCTCCGGATCCCGAGGGCATGCTGGCGGAGGTGGCTCCGCGCATCCGCGCCGTGGTCACCACCGGCGCCGGCGGGGTGAGCAACGCCATCGTGGACGCCCTTCCGGCCCTGGAGCTCATCGCCATCCGCGGCGTCGGCACCGACAAGGTGGACCTGGAGCACGCCCGCCGCCGGGGCCTGCGGGTGACCACCACCCCCGACGTGCTCACCGAGGACGTGGCCGACCTGGCCCTGGCCCTGCTGCTGGCCGCCTCCCGCCGTGTTTGCGTGGGCGACGCCTTCGTCCGGGCCGGGAAATGGCCTACCCAGGGGCTGCCGCTGGCGACCCGGGTGTGCGGCAAGCGGGCCGGCATCCTCGGCCTGGGCAGCATCGGCCGCGCCATCGCCCGCCGGGCCCTGGGCTTCGGGATGAGCATCGCCTACACCGGCCGCGGGCCCCAGCCCGGAGCGCCCTACCCCTACGTGGACAGCCTGGTGGACCTGGCCCGGGATTCGGACGTCCTGTTCATCGCCGCCTCCGGCAACCCTGGCACCCAGGGCATGGTGGACGCCCAGGTGCTGGACGCCCTCGGTCCCCAGGGCATCCTGATCAACATCGCCCGGGGCAGCATCGTGGACGAGCCCGCCCTGGTGGCGGCCCTGGCCAGGGGGCGCCTGGGAGCGGCCGGGCTGGACGTGTTCCAGCACGAGCCCCAGGTGCCCGAGGACCTGCTGGCCATGGACAACGTGGTGCTGCAGCCGCACCAGGGCAGTGCCACCGCGGAGTGCCGCATGGACATGGGCAACCTGGTGCTGGCCAACCTGAAGGCGCATTTCGCCGGAGAGTCGCTGCCGACGCCGGTGGTCTAGTGGTTGACGGCATCGGTCGACAAAGGTAGACTCTGGGTCCTTTCTGCCTCCGCCATCCAGGGGTTTCCCCCCGGAACGGCGAGACCGGCGTACAGCTTCCTTTTCCCATGCCCCCCCTGGAGCGGCTGGGCTCGATCCCATGTCCGAAAAACTTTTGACTAGACCTTTGCTCGCTGGTGCCCGATGACCGCCTCCGGCCGCCTGAACCAGGAGACCTACGACACCCTGGCCGCCGTGAAGGCCCGGGCCAAGGAGCGGATCTTCTCCTTCCGGGACGAGTTCGGCCAGTGGGATCCCAAGAGCCAGCGCCCCGAGCTGTGGGACCTCTACAACGCCCGGTGCTTGCCCGGCGAAAACATCCGGGTGTTTCCCATCTCCAACTGGACTGAGCTGGACGTGTGGCAGTACATCCAGCGGGAGGCCCTGGACCTGCCCAGCATTCAGATAGGAGCGGCCCTGACATCCGTTCAAGCCCCCCAGAAGCTCTCCCCCAGGTAGCGGGCGCCGGAATCGAAGAGGACAGTGACCACCACCGAGCCTTCCGGGAGCGTACGGGCCAGGCCCAGGGCGGCGAAGACGCTGGCGCCCGAACTGGGGCCCACCAGCAGCCCCTCCTCCAGGGCCAACCTGCGCGCCATGGCCTGGCCCTCGGCGGTGGACACCAGAACCTGGGCGTCGGGCACCGAGGGATCATAGATCCCCGGGACGATGGCCGAGGCCATGTGCTTCAACCCGGCCAAGCCATGATGCTGGCTGTCGGGCTGCACCGCCACGGCCACCAGCGCCGGGTTCAGCTCCTTCAGCCGCCGGGCGGTGCCCATGAACAGCCCGGAGGTGCCCACCCCGGCCACGAAGTGGCTGATCCGCCCCCCGGTCTGCTCCCAGATTTCCTGACCGGTGGAGTCGTAGTGGGCCCGCCAATTGGCCTCGTTGTTGTACTGGTCCACGTAGAAGTACCGGTCCGGGTCGGCGCGGTACAGCTCCCTGGCCTTGCGCTGGGCGCCGTCCGAACCCTGGGCGGGATCGGTCTCGATGATGGCGGCGCCGTAGATCCTGAGGATCCGCTTGCGCTCGGCGGTGGCGTTGCCGGGCAGGCACAGGGTCACCGGGCAGCCCAGAGCCGCGCCGATCATGGCGTAGGCGATGCCCGCGTTGCCGCTGGTGGCGTCGAGGATGGTCCGCTCCGGGGTGAACTGGCCGGTGGCGATCGCCGCCAGGATCATGGCCTTGGCCGAGCGGTCCTTGAGCGATCCGCTGGGGTTCAGATGCTCGGCTTTGCCGTGCAGCTCGACCCCCGGGCGCAGCCCGCCCGCGATCCGCCCCAGACGCAGCAGGGGCGTGCCGCCGATGTGGGCCAGCAGCTCCGGACGGCCGCAAGCCTTCTGTTCGTAACACATGGTTGAGGGAAACTGACTCATACCGCTCGCTCCTGGATGCCTTCGCCTCGGTCGGGTCTGATCCCGGGCCCATTGCACCTTACTCGCACCCGAGCAGTGAATGCAAAATTTAAATCAATGATATCTTTATTAATATCAATAATAAAATATACAGTGTTGATTTTTAAATGCGCCCTGTGGGCCCAGAAACCTGTACTGTTGGTATTGCAACCCGGGCGGTATCGAACTAGTGTTGAATACTGGCTCAATGTACTTCATTGGCAGGAATCTGGGTGAGGCTGGCGATGGTCGGGACGGGTTGATGGGGTGCCGGATTACCCAAAGTGCAGGATGGGTCAAGGTTTGGATGAGCTTCATCGCCTTGACGCTGGGGCTTGCCGCCTTGGGGGTCCACGCCCAGGTCAGGGACCGGGGCATTCCCGCCGGCCCGGCGCTGGCGCACCTGGTCTACCAGGTCTCCGGCACGGGTTCCCGCCCGGCGAAGGCCAAGGAGGCCCAAGGGCTTTGGCCGCAGAAGGCCCTGCAGGCCCAGGCGGCCGAGGACGAGACCGGCCGGGATGGCCATTCCGGCGCGGACCTGGCTCCCGCGTGGTCCGCGTCGGTGCCCGCCCCGGGCAAGCCGGAACGGACCGGGAGCTACCGTTGTCCTGAACCATCGTTCCAGCAGGGATGGGCGGTCAACGCAAGCCGGCCGCGCCCACCCCCGGACCACTGAGTACCAGGCCAAGGGAACCCCGGGGACCACGACCCAGGTTCGGGCGACGACCCGTTTCCCCATGGCCCCGCGCCAGGCTCCCCCATCGCTCAGATCGACACATCCAACCATCTTTCAAAGGAAATGCTGCCATGTCAGCTCAAACCAAGACCACTCCGTTCCTCGTCCTCACCGCCGCCCTCCTGGTGGCGGCCGGGATGGCCTGCAACAAGCCCAGCGTCGCGCCGCCGGCACCCACGCCGGCCGCCCCGGCCCCGGTCGCCCCCAAGGTGGACGACTCCGCCCGCCAGAGCGCCCAGGCCGAACAGGCGCGCAAGGCCGAGGACGCCGCGGAAGCCGCGCGCAAGGCCGCCGCCGCGCAGGAAGCCCAGTACCGCCAGGCCGCCACCGCCGCCCTGCAGGATGTCCATTTCGACTACGACCTTTCCGACATCAGGGAAAGCGACAAGCCCGTCCTGGCCGCCATCGCGGCCTTCATGAATACCTACCCCCAGGCCAACCTGTTCATCGACGGCAACTGCGATGAACGCGGCACGGTGGAGTACAACCTCGCCCTGGGCGAACGCCGGGCCCACGAAGCCGTGACCTATCTGGTGGCCCTGGGCGTCCCCGCCGCCCGTCTGAGCACCACCTCCTACGGCAAGGAGAAGCCGGTCTGCACGGAATCGGTGGAATCCTGCTGGAGCCGAAACCGCCGTGCCCATTTCAGCCTGAAGTAGCCCACCATGACCCGGCTGTCCGTTTCCTCAGTGTCCCTGTCCCTGGTCCTGGCCCTCGCCACCGTGAGCGCCGGGGCCCAGGATCCGGCGGCCGTGCCCACCCTGGTATTCCCTGCCCCCGGACGGACGGGCGACAACGCCCATGCCGACGAGGACAGGGAATTCCACAGTACCGCCTTGAAGGATCTCAAGGATTCCGGAGCCTTCCACCTGCTGGGCGCGGGCAAGGTGCCCGGGGGCAAGGAGGCCGACCTGATGTTCCGGTTCGTCGCCCACTCCCTGGCCCAGGGCAACCTCCTCATCGAGGGCGAATGCATCAACCTGGCCACCGGCGCCGTGGTCCTGAACAAGAGAATCATGGGGCAGACCGCGGTGGTGGACCGGATGGCGCACCGCATGGTGGACTTCCTGGTGGGCAAGGTGACCGGAACGCCCGGGGTCGCCGATTCCACCATCGTGTTCGCCCGGTCCACCGCCCCGGGGATCCAGGAGATCTTCGGGGTGGACCGGGACGGTCGCAACCAGCGGCAGCTCACCGCCTTCGGCAGCCTCACCATCCAGCCTGCCGTCGCCCGCGACGGCAGGCTGGCCTTCGTGACCTACAAGGGCGGTCCGCCCCAGATATGGGGCCAGGGGCGCGCCGGAGGACCCTTCCAGCTCATGTATCCCAAGGCCAGCGCGGCGGGGACGGCGCTTTCCGACCTGGCCTGGTCCCCGGACGGCCAGCGCCTGTGCTTCGTCCAGGAAAGCCGGCAGGGGCTGGCGGCCATCCAGGTGCTGGACCTGCGCTCCGGACGGATCGCGCAGGTCTCCGAGCCCGGCCACGCCGCCAAAGCCCCCTGCTGGAGCCCGCAAGGCACCACCCTCGCCTTCATCTCCGACCGGGAGGGCACCCCCCAGGTGTACACCATGGCCGCCGACGGCGGCCAGCTCCGGCGGTTGACCGGCGATCCCGCGCCCAAGGGCCGGGTGGCCTGGAATCCCAGAGAGGACCGGATCGCGTGCACCGCCACCGCCGGAAGGCAATCCGAGCTGTTCACCCTGGCCCCGGACGGCACCGGCCGGCAGCACGTGCTGTCCAGCCCCGAACCCGTCGCCTCCCTGTGCTGGTCACCTGATGGCCGTTCCCTGCTGCTGGGCCTGCAGGCCGGCAAAGCATCCCGTCTGCGCGTCGTGGGCCTGGACGGGAAGACCCAGGACCTCGGCGGAACCCTCGCGGGCGTCCAGTGTCCCCAGTGGGTCCAGAACCCGGACCCCGCCCTGGCGCGCGCCCGGCTGGATCCTTTCCCGCCCTACCCGGTCCCCGCCCTCATCGGCGCGCCCTGATCGTTCAAGGGAATATTTCCCTGGAGACCAGGCATATTGCCCTGTTCGGCCCACCCTTCATCCGGGTGGGTCCTTCATTTCCGGGCGTTTCCGGGTTGGCACCGTTCTTGATGGGAACCTGGCTGGGGGAGGCGGGAGCATGGCTCCCGCCCCCATCGCCAGCCGTGACCTCAGGAGAATCCGACCATGGAAAGGCTCGAAACCATCTCTGCGTTTGACGGGGCCGCGCTGCCCCCACCCGCCCCCCTGCACATCAAGTCCTCCGGCATCGCCCCGGACGAGTCCTCCCAGGCCTATGTGTTCCAGCGGATCGGCGGAAAGCTGGGAAAGTTCGCGTTCCACATCAAGGACCTGGAGATCCGCATGAAGCTCAAGGGCTGGGTCGGGAATGAGCCTCTGGTTTCCTGCGCCCTGTCCGCCACCCTGGACGGCGGGGCCCACGTGGCCGTGGAGCGTTCCGCCGGCGGGGCCCGGGAGGCCTTCGACCACACCATGGGCGTGGCGGAACGCCTGATCCGCCGGACCCTCCAGCGCCTCCGCCACCAGTAGGCCGTCGTCTAATCAATCCCCAAAACAGATTCCCAGGTCGCGGCCGGTCTGCATCGTGTCCCCGTCCAGNNGCGCCGAAACGCAGGGCCGCGAGCCGGTCGAAGGTGGTCGGGCTGCCGCCCCGGAGCAGGTGGCCCAGCACCACGGTCCGGGACTCCTTGCCGGTGCGGGCCTGGAGCGCCTTGGCCACCACCTCGCCCATGCCGCCCAGGCGCTCCTGGTGGCCCACCTCGGCCGCCGCAGCCACGGTGCGCTGGCCGTCCTTGGGCTGGGCCCCCTCGGCCACCACCACCAGGGAGTACAGGCGCCCCTGGCGGTCCCGGGCGCGGATCTTGGCCGCCACCTTGTCCAGGTCGAACGGGATCTCGGGGATGAGGATGGCGTGGGCGCTGCCGGAGATGCCGGCGTGCAGCGCGATCCAGCCCGCGTAGCGGCCCATCATCTCCACCACCATCACCCGCTGGTGGCTTTCCGCGGTGCTGTGCAGCCGGTCCAGGCACTCGGTGGCGAACGCCACGGCGGTGTCGAAGCCGAACGTGGTGAAGGTCTTGTCCAGATCGTTGTCGATGGTCTTGGGCACGCCCACCACCCGCAGGCCTTTCTGGGCCAGGGCATGGGCGATGGTGAGGGAGCCATCGCCGCCGATGGAGATCAGGGCGTCCAGCTCCCGCTTGGCGAAGAACTCCAGGATCTCATCGGTGCGGTCCACCTCCCGGACCGTGCCGTCCGGCATCTTCAGCGGGAAGCAGAGGGGATTGCCCCGGTTGGTGGTGCCCAGGATGGTGCCGCCCAGGTGGGTGATGCCCCGCACCCGGTCCCGGGTCAGCCGGAACACGCCGCCGTCCGCGTACCGTTCGGGGAAGAAGATGCCGTTGAAGCCTTCGCGGATCCCGTAGGTCTCCCATCCCCTGTCCATGGCGCTGATGACCGCGGCGCGGATGACCGCGTTCAGCCCCGGCGCGTCCCCTCCTCCGGTGCAGATGGCGATTCGTCGGGTCGAATTGATCATGGGGCACACTCTGGGGAAAAAAGTGGGGAAATGGTAGCATCAGGCCTTGACAAGCGAGGAACGGAATGACTGGAGCATATGCACACCTCAACCATATGACGGACTACCTCGGGCTGGAAGCTCTGCTTTCTGAGGAAGAACGGATGGTGCGCGCCACCGCCCGGGACTTCGTCAACCGCGAAGTGCTGCCGGTGATCGAGCAGCACGCCCAGGCCCAGACCTTCCCCTCGGGGCTGGTGGCGAAGATGGGCGAGCTGGGCTTCTTCGGCGCCACCCTGCCGGAGCGCTACGGCTGCGCCGGCCTTTCCCACAGGGCCTACGGGCTGCTGCTGTACGAACTGGAGCGGGGCGATTCCGGCCTGCGCTCGTTCGCCTCGGTGCAGGGATCTCTGGTGATGTGGCCGATCTTCACCTGCGGCAGCGAGGCGCAAAAAGAGAAGTGGCTGCCCCTCCTGGCCGCCGGCGAAAAGATCGGCTGCTTCGGCCTCACCGAGCCCGACTTCGGCTCCAACCCGGCCGGCATGCTCACCCGGGCCGAGCGGGTGGGCCCGGGCCGCTGGCGCCTCAACGGCACCAAGATGTGGATCACCAACGGCACGGTCGCCGATGTGGCGGTGGTCTGGGCCCGCACCCAGGAGGGCATCCGCGGTTTCCTGGTGGAGAAGGGAACTCCAGGCTTCTCGGCGCCGGAGATGCATGGCAAGTGGAGCCTGCGCGCTTCGGTGACTTCCGAGCTGGTGCTGGAGGATGTGGAGGTGGACGAAGAGGCTTCGCTCCTGCCCCAGGCCCTGGGCCTCAAGGCCGCCCTGTCCTGCCTGACCCAGGCCCGCTACGGCATCGCCTGGGGCGTTCTGGGGGCCGCCGACGCGTGCTACCAGTGCGCCCTGGACTATGCCCTGGCCCGCATCCAGTTCAACCGGCCCATCGCCTCCTTCCAGCTCCAGCAGGAGAAGCTGGCCTGGATGGTCACCGAGCTCACCAAGGGCCAGCTCCTGGCCTTCCAGCTGGCCGGCCTCAAGGAGCGCGGCGTGCTCACCCCCGCCCAGGTGGCCATGGCCAAGCTGAACAACGTCAACGCCGCCCTGGAGATCTGCCGCAAAGCCCGGACCATCCTGGGCGCCAACGGCATCCTGGACGAGTACCCGATCATGCGGCACATGGCGAACCTTGAGAGCGTCTACACCTACGAGGGCAGCCACGACATGCAGACCCTCATCGTGGGCGAACAGGTGACCGGCATCCCCGCCTACCGCTGACCGCCCCGGGCCCGGAGCCCGGTGATCCAGCGCAGAGGCAGCCCCGGGCCGAGCGGAGGGTACTCGCCCCACTCCGGGTTGTTCACGAACACCGGCGTGCAGCAGTGGACCTTCACCCCGTCCAGGCGAGCCTTGACCATCCTGCGGTGCAGCTTTTTGTGGCCTTTCAACATGCGTACCTTTCCGGTCCTGGATCGAGCCCATGAGATTGCCCTCGGGGGCCGGAGCCTGTCAACGGTAAAACCTGGACGCGCCTCCGGCAGGCTGGGCGTGGACGAACCGAAGATCGGCATGAAGCTGAACACCCGGGTGGAAGAATCCGACGAACGCCCCGGCAAGCCCGTTAATGTCTTTGTATTTGAATGAATTGTGAGTAAGGGGGACCCAGCCTTTCCTCCAGGAATTCCCTTCCGCTCTGCTTCGTCAATGCATCACTCTGTATGAAGTTGAAAGTTGAAATTCATGCCGAAGGCGCTGGGACGACAACGCGTGGTCCCCTCGACTGGAAGCCCAACCCCATGGAGGGCCTATATGGCTACGAGAGAGATCATCCAGGTTGAGGAAAGAGTGCCCCTGCTCAAGGGCATCCCTCTGAGCCTGCAGCACCTGTTCGCGATGTTCGGGGCGTCCATCCTGGTCCCGATCCTGTTCAACAACGCCGCCAAGACCACGGTCGTCGACCCGGCCCTGGTGCTGCTGATGAACGGCGTCGGGACCCTGATCTACACCTTCGTATGCCGCGGCAAGGCCCCGGCCTTCCTGGGCTCCAGCTTCGCCTTCATCGCCCCCACCATCACCTGCATCACCCTGGCCGCCAACCCCGGCGTGGGCTTCCAGCACGCCCTGGGCGGCTTCTTCATGGCCGGCCTGATCTTCTCCATCGTCTCCGTGATCATCCGCTTCGCCGGCCGGGCCTGGCTGAACATCGTCCTGCCCCCCGCCGCCATGGGCGCCATCGTCGCCCTGATCGGCCTGGAACTGGCCCCGGTGGCCACCGGCATGGCCTTCACCGTCGATGGCAAGATCAGCGGCCTGGCCACGGTCATTGCCCTGTTCACGCTGCTGGTTGTGGTGGTCGGCTCCATGGTGTTCCGCGGCTTCATGGCCGCCATTCCGATCCTCATCGGCGTGCTGGCCGGCTACGCCCTGGCCGCCGTCATCAACATCTGGATCCCGGGAACCCTGGATTTCTCGGCGGTGCAGAACGGCGCTTTCTTCGCGGTGCCCAAGTTCGTGTTCCCGATCTTCGACTGGGCCTCCATCCTGATCATCGCGCCCGCGGCCCTGGTGGTCATTTCCGAGCACATCGGCCACCTGTTCGTGACCAGCAACATCGTCGGCCGCGACCTGCTCAAGGTGCCCGGCCTGCACAACTCGCTGCTGGGCGACGGCCTCTCCACCATGCTTTCCGGGCTGTGCGGCTCCTGCCCCACCACCACCTACGGCGAGAACATGGGCGTCATGGCCATCACCAAGGTCTATTCCGTCTGGGTGGTGGGCGGCGCCGGCGTCATCTCCATCATCATCGCCTTCTTCGGCCAGATCAGCGGCGCCATCCGCAGCATCCCGGTGCCGGTGATCGGCGGCATCTGCATCATGCTGTTCGGCGTCATCGCCGCCTCCGGCCTGCGCATGCTCATCGAAGCCAAGGTCGACTACGCCAAGAGCCGCAACCTGCTGCTGTCCGCCATCGTCCTGGTGGTGGGCATCTCCGGAGTCTCCATCGACTTCGGCCAGACCAAGCTGCGCGGCATGGTGCTCGCCACCCTGGTGGCGATCGTTCTCAGCCTGTTCTTCCACCTGCTGGACAGCCTGCACATCAGCAACGAAGCCGCCGACGAGCAGATGGAAACCGACACCAAGTAGACGCCGCCGTCGGCCAGGACCTTTCCTCCAGCCATTGCCTGATCTTCCACGGGGCCCAAGGATGAAACCAATGGCCGACAGCAACCTCAGCCGTGACGTTTTCGCCAAGCTGAGCGAGCGCATCCTGCACTGGGAATACGCGCCGGGGCAGCGGCTGACCGGCTTGGTCGAAACCACCCTGGAGGCCGCCGCCATCGGCGCCGATGTGCCCCTGGGCTGCTACCCGGTGGCGGTCCACAGCGTCTTCCGCAGCGCCCTCAACCTGCAGCCCGGGGACGACAACCTGGTCACCATCATCGACAGCGCCGCCCTGGAACATCCGCGGAGCATCCGGCTCGGCGCCGCCGCGGACTTCACCGCCCTGGGCCTGGAGCCCCGCGCCGGCGGCCGGTTCGAGGCCGGCGGGATCGTCCTGGAACGTCCCGGCGGGCCGCCCCTTCGCATCTCCCTGGACCAGGCGGCCCGCACCGCCATCCGGCCCCTCCCGGCCATCGGCCAGCTGGGCGCCCCCTGGCACACCGCCGTGGCCATGCTGGCCGGGCTGCAGGCCCAGGCCGCCACCGACCTGCGCATCGACCACCTCCTGGGCCCGGTGGCCGCCGAAGGCATCCTGGGCCGGAAGCTCGCCTCGGCCGCCCTCGCCCTGGGCGAGTCGGTGCGGGCCGGGGCCCTGGAGCCCGCCCGCGGGGCCATGGCCGGGCTGGTCGGCCTGGGCTGCGGGCTCACCCCCAGCGGCGACGATTTCCTGTGCGGGTTCGTGACTGCCGGCCATTGCCACTCGGACCGGGTCCACCTCCCGTTCCTGGGGGAAATGAAACGCCAGGTCCTGGACTGCCTGGCGGGCACCAACGCGATCAGCGCCACCCTGCTGCGCTGCGCCGCCGAAGGCAAGATCAGCGGGGCCCTGCATGACCTGGCCCAGGCCCTCCAGGGCGGCCGCGACCTGGCCGGCGCGCTGGCGCGCCTCTGCGCCTTCGGACACAGCTCGGGCATGGACATCGCCACGGGGTTTCTATACGGATTGAGCGTCTGGGCGTAGTGCCCGGAATATTACGTAGACGGGCTCCTAGTGGTGGTTTCGCTCCTCGCCCGCGGGCGAACCCGAGGAGACGGGGGCCGGCGCGGGCCGCGGCTTGGGCGCCGAAGGCGGCGGCTGGGACGGCGCCTGGACCGCGGCGGGGGGTCCGCTCGCGGGCGGGGTCTCCACCGTGGGCGGGGCCGGGCCCGCGAGCGGGTTCCCGCCCGGGAGGCCCGCCACCGGCGGACGCACGGGCCTGGCCCCGGCCTTGAGCGGAACCAGCCTGATCACCTCGGGCAGCGGCAGGTCCTGGTCCAGGACCTGGGTCCAGGTCTGGTGGCCGGCCAGGCGCAGCACCAGCTCCTGGCGGCCGTCCCCCGGCACCTGGAGGGCCTTGATGGGCGTGGTGCCCCGGGCGGCCCCGTTCAGGAAGGCCTCGGCCCCCGGGGGCGCGGTCACCACCTGGACCATGTAGGGCTGGCGCGTCAGCTCGATGCGCTCCGGACCCTCCCCCTGGCGGATCACCCGTTCCTGGGGTTCGAAACCCTCCAGTTCCAGGCGCAGGGTGCCTCCGCCGGCGGGGATCCTGGCCTGGACCAGGTTGGTGCGGCCGATGGGCCTGCCGTTGACCAGGACGCTCGCGCCCTCGGGCAGGGACGAGATGTCCATGAGGAAGGGGCGTTTGCGGCTCTCCCAGGCGGTGCCGCCCAGGATCCCCAGGATCAGCAGGGCGGCGGCCGTCCACCATGGCCACCCCCAGCGCCGTTTCGGCGGGGCCGGGGCCGGCGGGGGTGCCGACGGCACGGTCCCGGACGGGCGCGGGGGCTTGGCCGTGGCGCCGGGATTGGGGGTCTGGAAAGCCTCAGTGGCCAGTTCCCCTTCTTCGTTGGGGACTGAGTGCAGGGAGGGGGGCGTGGCCTGGGTGGGGAGGTTCCGGGCGAATGCTTCCGCGTGGGCCTTGATCAGGTGCGCCACTTCCGCGCCGGCGTCCCCGGCCATGGCGCCCAGGAACTTGGCCTTGGTGTCGGCGGGCAGGTCCAGGGCGGTGATGAGGTCCCTCATGAAGCTCGGCAGGTCGGGATACCGGCCGGCGGGATCCTTGGCCAGGGCCTTCTCGAAGACGGCGCGCACCTCGGCGCTCATGCTGTCCGGGAACAGGGGCGGCTCGTGGACGATGCGGAACAGGGTGCCGGCGATGGTGGGGCACTCGAACGGCAGCACGCAGGTGAGCATCTGGAACGCGGTGACGGTGAAGGCGTAGCGGTCCGTGACGCTGCTGGGCGCCGTCCCCACCAGCGCCTCGGGCGCCGTGTAGGAGGGCGTCCCGATGATCTGCCCGGTCTGGGTGAGCCGGGAGCCCTCGCCCCGGGCGATGCCGAAGTCCATCAGCTTGAGCCGCCCGTCATGGCTCACCAGGATGTTGGACGGCTTGACGTCCCGGTGGGTGATCCCCTCCCGCTCCGCGGCCTGGAGCGCGCTCATCCCCTGGAGCAGCAGGTGGACCACGCCCTCGGTGGGGATCCCCCGCTGGATCAGGTCGGACAAGGGCAGGCCGTCGATGTACTCCATGGCCATGAACGGCCCCGATTCCGGATCCTGTCCCACGTCATGGATCGTCACGATGTTGGGATGGTTCAGCCGGGCCGAGATCTCCGCCTCGCGCTGGAACCGGAGCAGGGTCGACTCCACGTCCACGTCGAAGTCGCGCACGGTCTTGACGGCCAGGAGGCGCTTCAGCAGCGGATCGAACGCCAGGTAGACCATGCCCATGGCGCCGTGGCCAAGCAGGCGCTTGACCTCGTACCGGCCGATCGTCTTGGGCTCACTCGGCTTTCGCATGACTCCCTGGGGGCTGGGTGCTCCTATTGATTCTAGATGCCGCCCGGCCTTCCGCCATGTAAAGTTTAGGTGTCGTTGAAATTACCTGCGCTTTTCAGGTAGTTTCATTACGACACTTTATGCCGGACCGGAACCGAAACCACGCAGTTTTTTAACTCAACGGCTTGGAATGCGTTACGGTTTCCCAAGGGACAGCAGATTGGCGAACAGCCGGTAGGCCCCGGGCACCCCCGCCGGCAGCTGCCGGAAGAAAGCCAGGCCGGTGTATGCGAAATAGCCCTTGCCGTAGGGGGCGATGATCAGGCTGCCGGAACTGGCCTCCTCCCCGGGATCCCGCACCGAGAAGATCGGCACGTAGCGAGCATCCCAGTCCTCGGCGAAGTAGGTGCCCCGCTCCTGCACCCACCCCTGGAAATCCGCCCCGGTGATCCGGTTGGGGCGGTTCAGCACCGGGTGGTCCGGGACCAGCAGGGTCATGGCCGCGGTCTCGTCCGTGACCCGGGTCTTGGAGATGCGGAAGGGGAAGGGGCCGATGGCCGGGGTCACCAGGCCCTGGTCGACGCTGTACAGGACGATCTCGGTCCCGCCCTTGGCCGCGTAGTCCAGGAGCCGCGGGTTGAGCTGGGCCATGGCCGGACGGGTGTTGAAGGCCCGGATCCCCACGACGATGGCGTCGTAGCCCGAAAGGTCGCCGGCCGCCAGGTCCGCGTCCGTGAGCAGGTCCACCTGGTAGCCCAGCGGCCGCAGCAGCGCGGGCAGTTCGTCCCCGGCGCCCGCCACGTAGCCGATCCGCCGCCCGCCTTCCTTGAGGTCCAGCCGGACCAGCTTGACCCGGGCCGGGGGGAACAGGGTCAGCAGGGGGATGTGCAGGTAGTCGATCCGGACCAGGCTCCGCGCGGGCGCGCTGCCGCCTCCGGTCTCCGCCAGCACGGTGAGGGCCCCGGTCTGGGGGGCCGCCGGCGGCGTCAGCAGGACGCTGAACCGCGCTTCATCCCCCGGCTGGGCCAGGGCGAACGGAATCTCGGCGGGCTCCACGGTCCAGCCGCCGCTCACCAGCAGCTTCAGCTTGCCGGTGGCCTGGCGCCCGCCGGCCACGGCCACCAGGCTGACCCTGCGCCCGCCGTCATCGGCCAGCACCTGCACCGGCTGGTCGAAGTTGACCAGCACCGGCGGCACCACCGCCAGCGGCTGGTAGTGCTCCCCCAGGACCTGGTCGCCGTAGCGGTAGCGCACCGGGGCCGTGAGGTCGAAGGCCACCCCGCGGGCCTCCAGATGGAAGGTGAGGACGAGGGCCGGCGGGTTCTCGGGCAGCCCGGCCAGTTCCGGCGGCCCTCCCGGATGCAGCCCCGGGGTCGGGCCCTCGCCCATCCAGTAGGGCTGGGAACAGGGGGTGCCCGCCGGGAAGCTGACCTTGAATGTTTCCTGGACGGGCTCGTTGACCGGAAGCGCCTGGCGCTTCACCCGCCCGTCCACGGGCGGGGTAAGGCCATACCCGGTGAGGACGATGTTCCCTCCGGCCCGGGCGATGATGGTGGCGGTCACCTCCAGCGGATCCCCCGGCGCCACCGTCTGGCGGTCGGCGATGGCCTCCACCCAGATGCCCGCCGCGCAGCGGATGGCCTCCAGCAGCTCCCTCCGCTTCTCCAGGACCAGGGGCTCGGCGGGGAGCCGGTCCAGGGCAGCCTTGGCCTTGAGCAGGAGGGGCAGGATCGCGGCCGGACGCTCCGGCCGGTAGGCCCGGCGGGCCTTGGCCAGCCACGGCTCGACCCGGTCACCGCCCGGCAGCCGCTTCCAGGTGAGGTCGACCCCATCGAACAGGTCGGTCCTGGGGGCGGTGCCGGCCAGGGTCTCGAAGATCTCCGTCTTCGGGCCGCGCTGGGCGATGGTTCCGAAGGCCTGGGAGCGGTGCTGGCTGCGGCTCTCGGCGCCCAGTTCGGGATAGGACTTGCCCAGCAGCGGATCGTAGCCGCCCACCTCCAGGCTCAGGTAGCTGCCCGGGGCCATGGCGTGCAGTTCGTTCCGGAGCCGGTAGCTGTTCCACACCAGGCGGGTCGCCTGCCAGGGCTTGACCCAGGCCAGCTGCTCCGGGAACCGGGCCGGATCCGCCGCCGCCCGGAACGCCTCCAGCGCAAGGATCGCCGAAGCCGTGTGGTGGCCGTGGGTGCCCCCGCGGGTGGGCGAGAACCGGGTCACGATCACGTCAGGGCGCAGCTTGCGGAGGGTCCACACCACGTCCGCCAGGGCCGCGTCGTGGCCCCAGATGGCCAGGGTCTCCTGCGGCGTCTTGGAATAGCCGAAGTCCACCACCCGGGTGAAAACCTGGTCGGCCCCGTCCAGGCGGCGCGCCGCCAGCAGTTCCTGGGTGCGCAGCGCCGCCAGGAGGTCGCCCCGCTCGGCGCCGATGCGGTTCTGCCCGCCGCCGCCCCGGTTCAGGGAGAGGTAGCTGGTCCAGAGGTGCCTGCCCTTTGAGAAGTAGGCCAGGAGGGCGTTGTTCTCGTCGTCAGGATGGGCCGCCAGGTAGAGCACGCTGCCCACCACCTGGAGCTGGTCCAGCGTCTGCTGCAGCTCGGCGGCGTCCCGCACCGGCGGAGCCTGGCCCGGCGCCGGCCAGGGCAGCAGGAGGCAAAGGAGCAGGCCCTTCAACCAGGAAAGATTCCACCCCATGCCGCCCTCCGCATCGAACCGCTGGAGACAGCATACCTAGCATCCGTTGCGGAGTTTGCTCCGCTACGGATGCTTGTGCCCGGAACGGCCGCTGCGTCCCGAGCGGACCCAACGGTGCTATCAGTAGTCGATTCCCTTCCAGTAGTTCGGGGTGTCCACGAACTGGAAGCGGTCGGGGTCGGCCTTCACCAGCGCGTTGGCGGTGGAGTTCCAGGTGGTGCCGTGGGCGTTGTTCTCAGTGTCCAGGACCACGGTCTGGTCCCGGATGTAGTTGCTGAAGCCCTGGTCCCTCCTGGCCTGGGCATCCTGGCCCTGTTCCCAGGTGCGGTTCTGGAGGTCGTGGGTTTCGCTGGAGGCGGCGGACCGGACGGCGGACGCCTGGCCGATCTGGTGGATGACCCTGAGCATGGGACCGGCCATGGCGCCGATTTCCCCTTGTATGACGGCCTGGTTCGGCTGGAAGCTGGCCAGGATGGCGCCCACCGTGGCGCGTTCCTGGGCGGCCACGGCCGGGGGCAGGAAAGCCACGGAGAGCATGACCAGGGAGGTGCCCACGGAGTTCGGGGGCGCGATGCACAGGATGGCGTTCATCTCCTGGGGGTTGTTGACGCCGAAGCTTAGGTGGCCGGTGGCGTGGACGCCCCGCTGCAGGCCGGGCAGCGGTTCCACCCGTTCCAGCTGCAGGCCGGAGATGGGCACGCCGTTGACGCCCCAGAACTGCTGGAAGATGTTCGGAAAGGCCTGGACGAGATTGACGTTGGGGGGAAAGGCGATCATGCCCTGGCGCCGGCCGCCGGCGGTGCCCATGCGGGTCAGGGCGAGGCCGACGGTCTCCCCGCGGGGACCGCTGAGCATCATGGTGCCGCCCTGCCCCTTGGCCTGCCAGCCGGCGGGGATGCCGACGGTGGCGGAGCCGTCGCCGGCCGAAGCCGGGTGCAGCGGAGCCGGCCCGGCCACGCTCCCCCCGGCCGCCGCGCCGGGAGCCTGCCCCGCCCCGGCCGGATGCCAGACCCCGAACAGCTGCTTGAGCATCGGGTCCAGGCTCGCGCCGAAGCGGTCCGCTGCATTGGCCACCATGGCCGCTTCCACCCGGCCGGAGGCGGGCTGGGGCGCGAAGACCAGGCCGGCCATCTGGTTACCCGCGGTGTGGTTCACCACCGAGAAGAAGGCGGCGACGAAGCTGGTGCCGCGCACCCTGAAGACCTTGCCCACCTGCGGCTTCTCGCCGCAGGCGTCGTGCATGGTGCGCAGCAGGCGGCTCATGGCCTGCGCCTGGCTGCCGGCCCCGTCCACCGCGCCATAGATGATCCTGCCGCCCTGAGGGGTGTCGATGGTGTTCAGCGGCGCCGCGTTCGCCTGGAAGGCGAGGCACAGCAGGACCGGAGACAAAGGCGCGGGAAGGTGGCTGAATCTGCGCACGGGACGACCCCCTCTGTTATGGATTCCCGGAGTGGAGATTGGATTTGCGCCAAAGTCTAGCACCGCGCCGCCAGGGCTGTAAAACAGAGGGTTCGGTCTGGATTTGCCTGGAAACTTCAATTAATCTCAGTATATGGAATATTTCTGGCGGCAACTCATCGTTTGCGCCGCGGCCTTCGCCGCGGGCGCGGTCAACTCCATCGCCGGCGGGGGAACCCTCATCTCCTTCCCCTCCCTGCTGGGCATCGGCCTCACCGGCCAGCAGGCCAACGTCACCAGCACCCTCGCGCTGTGGCCGGGGTCCATCGGCGGCTTCTACGGGCACCGGAAGGACCTGAAGGGCACCAGGCGTTTCGCCATGCGCCTGTGGCCGCCCTCCCTGCTGGGGGCCCTGCTGGGCGCCTACCTGATGCTGGTGACGCCGTCCACCATGTTCGACCACCTGGTGCCCTGGCTCATCCTCACCGCCACCATCCTCATGGCGGCCAACGACCCCATCTCCCGGTTCCTGGGCCGGGCCCATCCCAGCGAACGGAGCCGGACCTGGTGGGTGGGAGCGATCACCTTCCAGTTCCTGGTGGGCATCTACGGCGGGTTCTTCGGGGCCGGCATCGGCATCCTCATGCTCGCCGCCCTCAGCCTGCTCGGGCTCACCGACATCCATCAGATGAACGGCCTCAAGAACTTCCTGGCCCTGTCCATCAACGGCGTGGCCATCGTCACCTTCCTGGCCGCGGAAGCCATCTACCGGCCCGGCAACGTGGTCTGGAGCTGCGTGGCGGTCATGGCCGTGGCCAGCGTCCTGGGCGGCCTGTTCGGTTCGCACATGGCCCACCGGGTGGGCCGGAAGACGGTCCGCTATATCGTCATCGGGGTGGGCTTCACCTTGACCGCCTGGTACTTCTACAAGATGCACGGCATATGATGCCCCGGCGGCCACTGGGATAAGATGGTTCCCAGCAGGGGAAATCCATGAAGAAGGTTGGTTTCATCGGTTGGCGCGGCATGGTGGGTTCGGTCCTCATGGGCCGGATGGCGGAGGAGCGGGATTTCGACGGCAGCTTCCAGCCGCACTTCTTCTCCACCTCCCAGATCGGCGGGGCGGGGCCGGCGGATGGACCCCTGGGCGACGCCCATGACCTCGAGGCCCTGGCGGCCATGGACCTCATCGTCACCTGCCAGGGTGGCGACTACACCTCCCGGGTGCACCCCCAGCTGCGCGGTGCGGGCTGGTCCGGACTCTGGCTGGACGCCGCCTCCACCCTGCGCATGCGCGAGGACGCCATCATCGTGCTGGACCCGGTGAACCGCGCGGTCATCGACGCCGGCCTGGCCCGGGGGGTCAAGGACTTCATCGGCGGCAACTGCACCGTGAGCCTCATGCTCATGGGCCTGGGCGGCCTGTTCGCCCAGGGCTGGGTGGAGTGGATGAGCACCATGACCTACCAGGCCGCCTCGGGCGCCGGGGCCCGGAACATGCGGGAACTGGTGCGCCAGATGCGGGCCATCGGCAGCGTGGACGCGGCCCTGCTGGAGGAGCAGGGGCCGATCCTGGACCTGGACCGGGCGGTCTCGGCCACCCTCCGGGATGCCGCCTTCCCCATGGAGCAGTTCGGCGCGCCCCTGGCGGGCAGTCTCATCCCCTGGATCGACAAGGCCTGGGAGAACGGCCAGACCAAAGAGGAGTGGAAGGGCCAGGCCGAAACCAACAAGATCCTGGGCGCCGCCCGAACCATCCCGGTGGACGGCCAGTGCGTGCGGGTGGGGGCCATGCGCTGCCACAGCCAGGCCGTCACCATCAAGCTGACCCGGGACGTGCCCCTGCCCGACATCGAAGCCGCCCTGGGGGAGCACAACGCCTGGGTGCGGGTGGTGGAGAACAGCAAGGAAGCCACCCTGCGCGAGCTGTCCCCCGCCGCGGTCTCCGGGCGGCTGACGGTGCCCGTGGGGCGGATCCGGAAGATGACCTTAGGCCCCGAATACCTCACCGCGTTCACCGTGGGCGACCAGCTCCTGTGGGGGGCGGCCGAGCCGATCCGGCGGATGCTGCGCCTGGCGCTGGGAACCCTCTAACCAATACCTGGTAAGCGGGCGATCACCTGATCGCCCTTCATGTTCCAGAAGATCACTCCGAACAAGGCCGACTCGAAGAGGCAACGCAGCCGCCAGTCGCGTCTGCTCCCGGGTTTTGATGACCTTCCCCTGTACCCTTTCACCCAATCCGAGCATGTCTTTGGGACAGGCCGATGCCGCCCCTGGGTTCCCTGCCCAGAAGAATTTCGAGAGACCATGCTGCTGCCCCCAACGCTTCCCAGAACCGATGGCCCAACTGGAACCTGGGGTGGGAGATGATGACCATGGGGCTGGGGTCTCTCACGACGGGCATCTTCGCCGGGGCCCTGCTCACCCTCGCTGTGCTGCTCGCCATGCTCGCCTGGCGGGGAAAGGACAGGACGGCCAAATGGACGCTGGCCTTTTCCGGGGCCTCCACCCTCCTGCTTGCCTTGTCACAAGCCCTGTTGACCTTGGATATCCAGGTTCCAGTCTTCAGGCTCCTGACCACCCTCATGGTCTCGGCCTCGATTCTCTCCCTCCTGTTCAAACTTCCAGGGTGGCTCCAGGTGCGGCCGGGGTCTGAAACCATCGCCTTGGTGAAGGAGAAGGAGCACGTCCTGGGCAAGCTTCGGGAGACCGAGGCCCATTTGAAGCTTCTCGTGGAAGGGGTGGAGGAGATGACGCGGCTCCTCCGGGCCTCCCTGTCCAGGAATGCCACCCTGCGCTGGGAACCGGCCCCCGACCTCCCCTCCCTGGAAGCAGACCCGGCCCAGATCCAGCAGGTCATCATGAACCTGGTCGTGAACGCTTCCGATGCCGTGGCTCCCAGGGGAGGCATCATCACCCTCCGGACCGGACTGGAAACCCTCGACCGGGAAGGCATCGACCGGCACTTCCCGGATCAGGCCCTGCGGCCTGGTCCTCATGTGACCCTGGAAGTTGCCGACAACGGCCCGGGCATGGCGCCCCAGGTGAAGGAGCGGATCTTCGATCCCTTCTTCACGACCAAGTTCACCGGCCGGGGTCTCGGCCTCTCGGCGGTCCAGGGCATCCTCCGGAGTCACTTGGGCGGCATTCGAGTGGCGAGCAAGCAGGGAGAGGGCACCACCTTCAAGCTCTTCTTCCCGGTGGGCCCTGGATCCAAGCGGGCGGTGACTCCGGAACCCCCGGCCTGCCAGGTCCGGTTCGCTGATTATCGCGGGTCGGGCACGGTGCTCGTGGTGGACGACGAGGAGGCCCTCCGGGCCATGGCCGGCACCGCCCTGTGCCGGCTTGGTTTCAAGGTGCTGGAGGCGCGGGACGGCCAGGAGGCGCTCGAGGTTTTCCAGGCGAACCGGGAGCAGATCTCCCTCATCCTGATGGACCTCACCATGCCGCGGATGGACGGGGAGGTGGCCTTCCGCGAGTTGCGCCGGGCCGGTGCGCGGATTCCCATCCTGCTCAGCAGCGGTTTCGGCCCGGAGGAAGCGCTGCAGCGGTTCACCGGCAAGGGCCTGGCAGGGTTCCTGCAGAAGCCCTACCGGTTTCAAGCCCTGGTGGATGCGGTCCGCGAGGCCCTGGGAGAGCACTGTGGAGAGGGGGAGCCCCTGCGTTACCCTCCCCCCAAGGCCGTCCTCTGGCTCCCCGAGTTCGCCACGGGCCATCCGGTCATTGATGCCCAGCATCAGGGACTCGTGGAGGGGTTCAACCGCCTGGTCGCCACCACCCTGGACCCGAAGGCGGAGAAGGGCGCGCCGGAAGCAGCGTTCCATTGCTTTATCGGCGCCACGATAGCGCACTTCGGGGTCGAGGAGAACCTCATGGCCGCGGCAGCCTATCCCGAAGCCTCGAGCCACAAGGACGTCCACACGCATCTGACCAACCAGATCCAGGGCCTGGCCGCCGAGTTCCAACGCGGCCTTATGGACTTCAGCCCGCCCAACCTCAATTTCCTTGAGGGCTGGCTGCTCTGCCACATCCAGTACGAGGACAAGGATCTGGTCCATTTTCTGACGGCGAAAGGCCGGGGGGCATTGATGGGCTGAGTCAGCAACTCGCCCTTGCCAAAGCCTGGGGCACCATTGCCGGCCCGCTCCTGGCGTAAAAACACCCATGTCTTACGGGATGGAATTGCCGGACTCATTCAAGAAATTCTTTTCTGGGGATGGGCTCGGTGCCCAGGACCACGGCGGAACCTGCGCTGACCTCCACCACAATCGGGCGATGGACCGGTCGATAGGCCTCGTCACAGGTGGAGGCATTGACGTAGATGGTGGTGCTGGATTGGGCCACACCATAACCGCCGTGGATGTGGCCGAAGACATGGATGCGGGGTTTGACTGTGGCGAGCCGGATCCTCAGCTCCTCACAACCCAGGTGCTCCTGGCCCCGCACGGTATCCAGGATCCCGTGGGGCGGGCCATGGGTGATCAGGACATCGGTACCCAAGGGGATCTGATTCCATACCTGCCGGAGTCGTTCCCCCTTTCGGGGCAGGTTGAATGCCCAGTCCATGAACCACGGTTGCCAGGGTGATCCCCAGAAACGCAGGCCATCAATCTCGATCCCGGAATCCTGGAGGTAGGTGATGGTTGGATACTCGGCCAGCATCATCGAACCCACATCCGGCCAGCGCTGGAACAGCCAGTCGTGGTTGCCTGCGATGAATATCTTGTGGGGGTGTGGCTGGGAGGCAAACCATTTCAGGAAGTCCTCCACTTCCTCCGAGGTCCCTGTGCCGGTGGCGTCACCGGCGTGGACCAGAACATCTCCTTCCGGGAGGCTGATGCCCCGGTGGGTGTGGGTATCTGAAATCAGAACGAGGCGCATTGAATCCGTCGTTCCAGGATACGAGGAATGGGCCAAAGAGGAGGAGCTTCGCGCGGTCAGGAATACCCAGGAGGCTGCAGCCATTGTGGCAGCGCCGATCGCCAGGGCGCTTTCTGGCAAAATTCCGAAGGGAAAGAGAAAGCCACGCGGTTGATTTCTGGAGAGTCAAGGAAGGCAAAAAGATCCCGGAAAAACCGGGCCCTTGGAAGATCTCTGGAAGCCTTGGTTAGCGGCTCCCCTTGTGCTTGGCGGGATCCACCAAGACATAGCCCTGACCTCCCTTGGGGGTCGGGGGAAGGGGCTTTCCTTGCACGGCGGTAACCGGACATCCACTCTGAAGGCCTTCCGCTGGTCCATGCAAGGCTACCGGGTGGCCTTCCCGGAGGAAATGGCGTCCCAAGGAATTTTCTCAGCTTTGGAATCCGCGACGGCCCGCTGCACCGAGGCCTTCGCCTTGGACCTGGGGGGAGCCCGCGAACAAGAGATCCTGGACATGCGCATAGAACTTCATGCCACCATCCTGGAAGCCCTCACCCAGGAAGCGATCGAGGTGGGGGTTTAGCGCAAAAGAACTCCTGATGCCGGTTCCCGGGGGCCATTGCAGCCCAAACTCAGTGATGCCCTAGCCTGGCCGTTTCTGGGTCATCCGCATCCAGACGGGTCCCTGGGCCGCCTGGCCCCCTTCAATTCGTTCCAAAGCCTGGCGGACCTGCATGCGCACTTCGAACTCAGGGTCATCCTGGGCCTGGGCCAGGACAGGCAGGTTCTCCCTGCCCCCCAATTCGAACAGGAACCGTGCGGCTCGCCAGCGAACCAGCTTGTTGGGATCCGCCAGGGCGGCCTCCATGGCGGGAAGCGCGGCCGGATCGCCGAGGTCGTTCAGGGCATCCCCGGCCGAACGGCGCACCGCCACGGAGGGATCCTTCAAGGCCCGGCACAGCGGCTCCACGACCTCCGAGCTGCCTACCAGCCCCACCAGAACCGCGGCCAAGCGGCGGACGGAGGGATGGGCATCCCCCATGGCCCGAATCAGGTGGGGGAGGCAGGCCGGATCCGCGCCGGCCGCTTCCAGGGCCGCGTAGCGCTTCTTCCAATCCGGATCCTCCAGGAGGCGGGCCAGGTTTTCCAGGGTGGGTTTCGCCCGGACCTCAGGAGCCTCTGCCCCGGCCTGGAAGGCCTGCTGAACCAGCGCCTCCAGCCGGGCCGAATCGTAAGCGGCGTCGATTTCCGCGGCCACGACCTCTCCGACTTCCTGGATCTCGCCGAACCGAGGCGGCTGAGACAGCCAGCGCCGCTCCAGGAGCATATTGGGGGACGCGGGGGCGGCCGCCTGGACCGCTATCCCGAAGTGTCCCGGGAGGGGCACCCTCACCTCGTCCTGGTCGTTGGAAACCTTCACCAGCATGGGGATGTGGCGGAAGTGCTGGACGGCGATCCGCACTTCGCCCCAGCGCTCCCCCTGAGGCCGTTCGCCCGGTGCTGCCAGCGGCGCCACCTCCCCGCCCAGGACTTCCCGGACCCGGGCGAGCAAGGCTTCCCATGGGCTCGAGGCGGATCGCTGCACCGCGAGGAAGTCTCCGGCATGGTAAAGGCTCTGGACCCCAGGGATGGATAACAGTTCCTGGATCCCCGGGGGGTAATGGGCCAACCCTTCGGGCCGGTAGGTGACGGCGACCCCCTTGGGCAGGCTTTCGTCCAGATTGAGCTTCATGCTGTTGGGGTTGGGTGTGGGTTCGATGGAGAGAAGCTTCATGGAGGCCTCTGTGGCTCGCCGGCCAAAGGGTGGTGAGGCCGGATCCTACAAAGCATAGGCCTGGCCAGGAGAGGCGCGAGCCCCCCGGAGTGCAGCAAACCAGTCCTTAAAAGGCAAGCAAACGTTGCAACTCCTCAAGCGCGGAAGGTGCGGCCCTCCAAGGCCCTCCAAATCGTAGACGTTCCCACCGTCAGCATCCGCTGACCGCTGCGTTCCTCCCAAGACGCCACAGTCCAATGGGGAGGAAAATGGGCATGGAAGGAGACCTTCGGTCGCTCCGAGAAACCGTCCGTTCGGTGGTACCGGCCCTGACACATCCAGCATGCCGATTCGAATGGATCTTTCGATGCCCCATCTCAACGCCATCGTCACACAGCGCATTGACTCCGCACCGGGCCTGATGATCCTGCGGGTGGCCCCAGAGGGATGGGAATTGCCGCCGTTCACCCCCGGACAGTTCGCCGTGCTCGGCCTTCCAGCCTCCGCTCCCAAAAGCCCTGGGGCCGAGCCGGACGACCCGCCCCTGCCCCAGGACACCTTCCTGAGCAGGGCCTACTCCATCGCCTCCTCCTCCCTGGAACGTCAATACCTGGAGTTCTACCTGGTGGAGGTCAAGACCGGAGCCCTGACGCCCAGGCTCTTTGCCCTGAAGGAGGGAGACAGAGTGTGGCTGGGCCCCAAGTTCACCGGCCGGTTCACCCTGGACCAGGTGCCCCAGGACCAGAACGTAGTATTCATCGCAACGGGAACCGGTCTCGCCCCCTACATGTCCATGCTGCGGACCCACCTTGAGGCTGGCGGCAGCCGCAGGTATGCCGTCCTTCATGGCGCCCGGCGTTCCCGGGACCTGGGATACCGCGAGGAACTTCTTGTAATGCAGGGTCTGGCACCGAACTTCCTGTACATCCCGGTCCTCACCCGTCCCGAAACCGAACCGGTGCCATGGAAGGGCCACACGGGGCGGCTCCCGGCATTCTGGAAGGAGAAGATCCTGGAGAGGGCCTGGGGCTTCCAGCCCAGCCCCGCCAACACCCATTGCTTCCTTTGCGGAAATCCGGCCATGGTGGAAGCCATGGAGGCCGTGTTGGAGGCCGAGGGCTTCACCGAACACTCAACCCGGAAACCAGGCCAGGTTCATTCGGAAAAATACTGGTGAATGGCCATGGAACGGCAGGCAGGCGGGCCGCAATAATTTTGCCACCATCCTCGTCTCGGTAAGGACCAGGGCTGGCACCTCATCGGATAATGGTCCCCATGCAAGCAAGACCCCGGACCCTTCTGAGTGCCGCCCTCGATGCCTGGGCACTTGAAGCGACAGTCACCTCTCGGTTCTTGGGCGCCTTGTACCGGGCGATGGGCGACGGGGCCCAAGCCACGACGGCATTCAAGGCGGGTCGACCAGCCGCAGAGCGCATCGAGCGGTCCAATCTCCAAGCCGATCTGCTGCCCCTGCTGGCCGCATTCAAGCGGGGGCACCCCGACGAAACCCTTGCCGAGGAGGCCGCTTAGGAATTATCTGTGTGACAACCATGACGATCCCGGGGCCATCAGTTGAAAATTTCCGTTCAACTGGATCCCCAGGATTGTTCTGACCAGTCCCCGAACCATTCGTGCCATAGAAGCATGTTGTCAGGATGGCGTGGAATTCTGCTCCAGAGGTTCCCGTCCCCTGGGTGTATGCCTGTGCGCTCTCCCCCCCCGACAACTTGCCACCATTCCCAAGGGCCCAATTGGCCGTGGGAGGGGTAATGCGGGTCGGAGTTGGTCCCCTCTCTGAAGGGGTCGCCGTCGCGGCCCTCCTGGTCCTGACCACCGTGCTCGTCGTCCTCGCCCGAAAGGAAAGGCACGGAGCCTCCAGGAGTAGCTTGGCCTTCTGCGGGGCAGCCGCCTTCCTGCTTGCCCTCTCCCATGCCATGGCGTGGCGGGGCATCCAGCCCCTCTCCTTCAAGCTCCTGGCCGAACTGGGTGGGTTGGCGGCGGGCCTGCTCTGCCTGGCCAGGCTCCCCCAGTGGCTTGCCGCCCCGACGCTCCCGGAGTCCCTCACCATGAAGGAGGAGAAGGAAAGCGCCCTGGGCAGGCTGCAGGAGAGCCAGACCAACCTGGGGCGCCTGGTGGAGGAGGTGAAGGAATACGCCATCTTCCAACTGGACGCACAAGGACGGGTCGCGAGCTGGAACCTTGGCGCCGAGCGGATCAAGGGGTGGCGCGCCGAAGAAATCCTGGGGCAGCCGAACGCTGTCTTCTACCCCGAGGAGGAGGTCCGGGCCGGCAAACCCGAACAGGATCTGGAACGGGCATGGACGATGGGAAGCCTTCACCAGGAAGGCTGGTCCGCCAGGAAAGACGGAAGCCGTTTCTACGCCAGCGTGGTCGTCACGGCCATCCACGACGCGGAGGGCCAGGTGACGGGCTTCACCAAGATCACCCACGACATCACGGAGCGCCGGGAGGCGGAGGAGCGGCTCAAGGCCCTGACTCGGGACCTGGAGGCGCAGATGTCGATCCGCACCGGTGAGCTTCAGGAGAGCGAGGCCAGGCTCCAGGGGTTCATCCAGCATGCCTCCGCGGCGATCACCTTCAAGGGCCTGGACGGACGTTTGCTGTTGATCAACCGGCGGGCCGAGGCATTGCTCGGAGTAAGCCCAGTGGCGGCCCCAGGTTTGAGCAATGAGGAGATCTTTCCTCCAGAGATGGCCGCAAGGTCCCACGAGCAGGACAAGCGGGTGCTCGCCCACCGAGAGGAGATCCAGGCGGAGGAGTCGGTGACCCTTCTGGATGGGTCCATCCGGGACCTCCTCATCCAGAAATTCCCGCTCATCGACGCCCGCGGCCATTGCTGGGGCCTTGGGGTCATCGCCACGGACATCACCGAACACAAGCTGATCGAACGGGACCACCTGCAACGCCAGAAGCTCGAGTCCCTCGGCCTTTTGTCCGGAGGGATCGCCCATGACTTCAACAATCTCCTGGGCGCCATGGTCGGCAACGTGGAATTGTTCCGATCCGAACTGGACCCGAACGGGCAGGAGGTGACTCGTCTCAAGACGCTGGAAGATTTGATCGGCAGGGCCTCGATCCTGGTTGCGCAGATCCTGGCGTACGCGGGAAAAGGGAAATTCAAGGTCCAGCCGCTGGATCTGAATTTGCAGGTAGAGGACATGATCCGGCTCCTGCAGTCCTCCCTTTTCAGGAAGGCATCCATCCAGTGGCAGCCGACCCCCGATCTGCCCACCATGGACGGCGATCTGGCCCAAATCCAGCAGGTCATCATGAACCTGATCATCAATGCCTCGGAAGCGGTGGCCGCCCAGGAGGGGGTCATCACCATCCGAACAGGCAGTGAGGCCATCGGAGGAACGGATGCCGAAAATCAGCCTCCAGGAATGGCCCTGAAACCGGGCATCTACCTGACCTTCGAGGTGTCAGACAATGGCCCAGGGATGCCGCCGGAGGTCCAGGAGCGGATCTTTGATCCCTTCTTCACAACCAAGTTCACAGGAAGGGGCCTTGGGCTTTCAGTGGTCCAGGGCATCCTTCGGGGCCACCAGGGAGGCATCCGGGTCACCAGCAAGGTCGGGGAGGGCACCTCCTTCAAACTCTTCTTCCCGGCCGCGCCCGCATCGGCAAAGGCCGAGCCCATGGCGCCGCCGGCCCCAGGAATCCAGGGCACAGAGTTCAAGGGAACGGGTACGATCCTGGTGGTGGACGACGAAGACGCCCTCCGGTCCGTGGCGGTTAACGCCCTTCGCCGCCTGGGTTTCGATCCGCTTGAAGCGCGGGATGGTCTGGAAGCCCTGCAGGTCTTTGAGGCGAACCAGGACCGGATCCGCTTGGTCCTCATGGACCTCACCATGCCGAGGATGGACGGGGAAGAGGCCTATCGCGAATTCCGCCGCGCCGGTTCGATGGTGCCCATCATCCTCAGCAGCGGATTCGGACAGGAAGACGTGTTCCAGCGGTTCCGAGGTAGGGGTCTGGCCGGCTTCCTGCCAAAGCCATACCACCTCCAAGATCTGGTCAGTACGATCCGGGCAGCGCTGGAAGGCAGGGGTGGGAAAACGATGCCGCCGGGGGATCCCAGCGGCGAGCAGGTGGTCTGGGCATCGGAATTCGAGACGGGACATCCCCTCATCGATGGGCAGCACCAAGAAATAGTGAAAGCGTTCAATCACCTGGTTGCCTCATCGAGAAGAGGAGATGGGCCGAAGGATCTAGACCAGGCCTTCACTCAGCTCATGGACGCGACCATTGCGCATTTCGGGATTGAGGAAGGGCTGATGGCCGAGGCCGATTATCCCAACGGCCGGGAACACCAGGCCGTTCACGCCCTTTTGCTACGGCAAATCAGTGAAGTGGCCCAGAAGGTCCGCATCGGCGCCGCAACCCTTGCCCCACCCGTCACCAATTTCCTTGAGGACTGGCTGCTCTGCCACCTTCAGTACGAAGACATGCACTTGGCCCGCTACCTGAAGACTGGCGGGCACTGACCGATGCGTCCTGGCCAAGACCTTGGCCTGTTTTTGGAGAGCAGAACAGAGACACGCTGAACCAGGGCGATTTGGCGTCGTGGTTCACACCCACCCAAGCCAAGCTGGAGCATCTGCGCAGCCAGATGAAACTGTTTGTCCAGCTCTTCGGCATAGATCGCGACCTGGATCAAGCAAACGGCCTACTGTAGGTATAACTGTGTTCGGTCGATTTATTCATAAAGAAAAGCCCTTGAATTTCAAGGGCTTTTCACTTGTAACTGGCGGAGAGTGGGGGATTCGAACCCCCGATAGGCTTGCACCTATACACGCTTTCCAGGCGTGCTCCTTAAACCACTCGGACAACTCTCCAGAGGACTGGCGGGATTCCCCCTGGCAGGGAGTTGAAAGCCTAACATGACGCGGCCCATCGTCCAAGCGCGGATCCTGGAACGGAGGGCACGGCACCCCCGGCGGCCATTTCCCGCACCACGAACCCTGGCAGGTTTTAATTAATATTACATATCATGGATCCACCCGAGGCCGCCTTGACCCCCCTGGAGCCGGGGCGGCCCTTCGACTACCGGGTCCTGCTGGACCAGGCCGAGGTGTTCCGGGCCGAGGGCATGGCCCTCTAGGGCCCTGGACAGTCCCAGCAGGTGGTGGTGGCCTGGGACCTGGCGGGAGGGGGCCGGGAAACGTCCGCCATCGTCCGCCAGATCCACCAGCCGAACCCGGACCTGATTCGCTAAGCCGTCGTCCAGGATCAACCGGAGCAGTTCTTTGCGGCCCCGGCATAAGCTCCTTAGATCCCTGGCGACGCATGCGTCGCCAGGAAGCCGTAGCGGAATAACCTGGACCGGATATTCCGCAACGGCTGGTAACATCCAACCCACCCGCGGCAACTGCGGTATCCTCGGAAACACGGTACTGGTTGGAGGTCATTGTGACGAAGATGGATCTCGTCATGTTCGAAGAAGAATTCGAGCAGTTGCAGGAGATCATCGGTCGCCTGCAGCAGGATTCCGCCAGCAAAGTTGTCTTCCTGGTGGACAAGAACGGACAGCAGATCGCGGCCTCCGGGGATCTGCACAGCATCGACGCCACCAGCCTGGCATCGCTCACCGCGGGCAACGTGGCCGCCACCGACGGTCTGGCCAAGCTCATCGGCGAAAAGGAGTTCAGCCTGCTCTTCCATGAGGGCGAAAAGGACAACCTGCACATCTCCATCGTGGGCAAGCGGGGCATCCTGGTGGTGATCTTCGACCAGTCCTCCAGCCTGGCCCTGGTCCGCCTCAGGGTGAAGAAAGCCAGCCGCGAACTGCAGGAGATCTTCGAGCGGGTGGAAGAACGGGCCCACAGCCAGGCTACCGAGGCCGCCCGGTTTGAAAGCCCCTTCTCGGAAATCACGGATGAGGACATCGATAAGCTCTTCGGCGATTGACCCTGGCCTTCCCTCTGGACGCCCCGCATGACTTTCATAAACTACGCATCTCGCGAAATCAACTGCAAGATCGTCTACTACGGTCCGGGCCTGTGCGGCAAGACCACCAACATCCAGTGGATCCACTCCCAGGCCAACCCCGAGAAGCGGGGCAAGCTGGTGAGCCTGGCCACGGAAACCGACCGCACCCTGTTCTTCGATTTCCTGCCCCTGGACATGGGCGTGATCAAGGGCTTCAAGGTCCGGTTCCACCTCTACACCGTACCCGGCCAGGTGTTCTACGACGCCTCGCGGAAACTGATCCTGCGTGGCTGCGACGGCGTGATCTTCGTGGCCGACAGCCAGTGGCCGCGCATGGAGGCCAATATCGAGTCCATCGCCAACCTGGCCACCAACCTCAAGGACAACGGCTTCGACATCCGCACCATCCCGTACGTGCTGCAGCTGAACAAGCGGGACATGCCCACCGCCGCCACCCTGCCGGAAATGGAGCAGCTGCTTCGCTTCCATAACGAGCCCATGATCGAGGCGGTGGCCTCCCGGGGCATCGGGGTGATCGACACCCTCAAGGCCTGCGCCCGGCAGATCCTGATGGAACTGCAGAAGAACTGAAAGCGCCCCTTGAACCTGCGCCCCGATTAGGTAGAATAGAGTTTCTTCGCGATCCGGCGTAGCTCAGTGGTAGAGCAATCGGCTGTTAACCGATGGGTCGTAGGTTCAATCCCTATCGCCGGAGCCAAACAGGAAGCCCCACCAACTGGTGGGGCTTCGACTTATCTGCCAAGATGTTGCGGGAGACAGAGTGTTGGCGGGGTTCTTTCTTGCTCAAGGCTGTCTTGACTTATGGGTGTGGGTCCGGAGAAGGGTCCAGTGGCCTAAATTTCTAAAGCTTTCTGCGTTCTTCCGGAAGGCCAAAACGGCTGCTCGCTTAACTGAGAGAGGCCATTCCCCCCATTCTCAAATGCCCCGAAGCCTCGCCTCTGCCATAAGGAGGGCTTCGTCTTTGGATCCTGCCTTCCCGGACAATCCCTACGATGGCCACACCCTTGAGGTCCAACAGGAGTAGGTCGAGCAGTTCCCCGGCAGGAAGCTCGGTACCACCTCCGTGGATCAAGGTTACAAGACCCACGAAGTCCCTGAAGAAAGTAGCCGAGGCCTCCTCCGTGTTATCGCCGGCTCGGCTACGCGCCAGAGATTGACCGGCGAATTCGAAGGAAGCTCAAACCCACGCGGGGAGATTGGCACGTCGATGAGACCTACATCCACATCAAGGGCGTCTGGCACTACCTCTACCGGGCCGTGGATGCCGTTGGACAAACGGTGGACTTCCTATTGAGCGCCCGCAGGGATACCTCTTCGGCCAAATTGTTCTTTGAAAAAGCCGTCTTGAGGCCCCACAACGATTTCCCGGAAACCATAGTCGTGGACCGGAATCCGGCCTATCCGGCCGCCTTGAGCATCCTGCAGAAGGAAGGTCATCTCAGCCCAACAGCCCATTTGAGGACGGGCCGAGCCCTCAACAACCTCGTCGAGCAGGACCATAGGCGAATCAAACGGCTCGTGCGGCCAGGCTTGGGGTTCAAGAACTTCGAGTCGGCGAGAAGAACGATTCAG
>PLUC01000184.1 GCA_003165415.1 Holophagaceae bacterium | reverse complement strand
CGCCTCGTTCGCAATGAGGAGGTCGACAGTTCGATCCTGTTCAGCTCCACCAAACAAACCGCCTGAAGCCAATAACTTCAGGCGGTTTCGTTGTGGGATTAGCCATCAATGAGAGGGTCGTGGTCCTCAAAACCGCCTGACGATACGGGACATCTCCTCCCAAGTTGAAGCGCTATCACGGAGAAGGTACAACTCGATTTGAAGGCAGTTGGCCAGAGACACGAATGCTCAAAAGTGGTTGTAAGTATTGTGACTACTATCCCTTTCAAGGCTCGAGAAAATCTCGCCTGGATACGCCCTTCATAGCCATAACCATCGCCTCAGAGTGCCATCCCCAGTAGGCCAGGGCCCCTGCACAGCAAGCACCCCGGAATGCCCGAGGTAATGATTCGAGTAGTGCCCTGTGCGTAATCCGCGCGTAAAACTTCATTGACGACCTGAGTATCGATGGCCCTTCCGTTCATTCAGTTCACATGGGCAGATGGAGCCAAAAAGGAGAGATAGGCGCACCATGGAATCATGGAGACGTACCCCCCGGATCGTGTCGATTTGTGCAACTGTCTGAAAGCCCTAGAAGCGAGGCTTGCAGACGAGATCCGCCAGGTCGAGGCCACCCAGCAGGAGATCCTCAGGCTGAAAGCTACAATCGTAGCGCTTACTCCAGCCGAAGACCTGCCTGAGCCCACACCTGGGCCTGCGAGCCGGGATGCGAAGGTGGCCCTGTTCCGCAGCCTCTTTAGAGGCCGGGAAGACGTCTACCCGCGTTACTGGGAAAACCCGAAAAAGAAGGACAAGAACGGCAAGGTCCTCCATGGCTACAAGCCAGTGTGTGTCAACGAGAAGAACCGGATCCTCTGCGATTGGCCAAGGGTCAAGTGCGGGGAGTGCCCGAACCGCAGCTTCGCCCCCTTGGACGACCAGGCGATCCTGGACCATCTGCAGGGACGTCATACCCTCGGGGTCTACGCCATGCTCAAGGACGAAACGTGCTGGTTCCTGGCGGCCGATTTCGACAAGGACGGGTGGCGGGAGGATGTCCGGGCTGTCCTGGACACCTGCCGGGAGCTGGCGGTACCGGCCCTCGTTGAGCGCAGCCGTTCAGGCAACGGCGCCCACCTGTGGATCTTCTTCAGCGCTCCCATCCCCGCGGCCACCGCCCGGAAGCTGGGCTGCCTCCTCCTTACGGAGACCATGGACCGCCGCCCCCAGCTGAAGATGACCTCCTACGATCGCCTGTTCCCGAACCAGGACAACATGCCCGAGGGCGGCTTCGGAAACCTCATCGCCCTTCCCCTCCAGCTGACTTGCCGCGCCAAGGGCAATACCCTTTTCCTCAACGAAGCTCTGGAACCGTGGCCGGATCCATGGAGTATCCTGGCCGCTCAGCGCCGAATGGACCCCGACGAGGTCGAGCGCCTGGTTGGGACAGCCTCCCACCAGGGCCGTATCCTTGGTGTTCGTATGGATCCCCTGGAAGACGGGTTGGAAGCGACTCCCTGGGAGCGTCCCCCCTCGGGGAAGGCCAGGAGGCCCAGGATCGTGGGGACGGTTCCCGACACCGTCCGGGCCATCCTCGCCAAGCAGATCTTCGTGGAGAAGGCTGGACTGCCCTCTGCGCTCTTGGCCGAACTCAAGCGGCTGGCGGCCTTCCAGAACCCGGAGTTCTACAAGAAGCAGGGCATGCGTTTTTCCACCTGGGACACTCCCCGAATCATCTGCTCAGCGGAGGAACACGACCAGCACCTCGCTCTGCCCCGAGGCTGCCGGGAGGACTTGGAGGCGCTCCTGGCCGATCTGGGCAGCAGGCTGGTGGTGGAAGAGCAGCGGAACCCCGGGACTCCCGTCGAATGGACATTCCAGGGCCGACTCACCGCCATGCAGCAGCAGGCTGTAGAGGCCATGCAGCCCTTCGACCTGGGGATCTTCGTCGCTCCGCCCGGTTCCGGAAAGACCGTGTTGGGGGCCTATATGGCGGCCCTTCGGGGGGTGAACACGCTGGTGCTCGTGCACCGCAAACCCCTCCTGGACCAGTGGCGTTCCCAGCTTCAGCGCTTCCTGGGGCTCGGCGCCAAGGAAGTGGGACAGATCGGCGGCGGCAGACAGAAAGCGACGGGGTGCATCGATGTAGCCATGATCCAGAGCCTGGCCTCCCGCGAGGGTGTCAGTGATCTGGTGGGCCAGTATGGACAAGTGATTATCGACGAATGCCACCATGCCCCGGCCCTCAATTTCGAGCGCGTGATGCGGGAGGTCCGAGCCAAGCATGTCCTGGGCCTGACCGCCACACCCTATCGTCGGGACGGTCTTCCGCGTCTTCTGCATTTCCAGTGCGGCCCCGTGCGGTTCCAGGCCCGGAGAGGCTCCGGGGGCGAGGAGCCGGCCTTCACCAGCCGCCTCGTCGTCCGGGAAACCCGGTTTAATGGCCAGGGGACCATCCAGGATCTCTATGGCGCACTGGTGGCGGATCCCTTCCGGAACGACCTGATCATCCGAGATGTCCGGAGAACCCTTGAGGAAGGCCGAAGCCCCATCGTCCTCACGGAACGCAGGGAGCACCTGGACCTGCTGGCCGGAGGCCTGCGGGATGCCGCTCGGCATGTGGTGGTTCTCCACGGAGGCGTCTCCGCAAAGCTCCGCAGGGCGGCTCTGGAGCGTCTGGGCCAGGTGCCCCCTGATGAGCCCCGCCTCATCCTCGCCACCGGACGCTATATCGGGGAAGGCTTTGACGATCCTCGCCTGGACACTCTTTTCATGGCCATGCCCATCGCCTGGAAGGGCACCCTCATTCAGTACGCGGGGCGCCTGCACCGCGAGCACCCCGGCAAGTGCGAGGTCCGGATCTACGACTACCTGGACGATTCCCTGCCGGTTTTCCGGAAGATGTTCGAGAAGCGGATGAAGGGATACCGGGCCATGGGCTATGAGACCATGGAGGAGGGCGCGCGCATGCCCCTTTTCCCGGCAGGCGACGTCATCCAATCTGATTTTTAAGTTCCCTCTGCAACCCAGGCAACCTGAGTACAACGGTGGAAGGCAACCTGGCCGAGAGCCTATGATCGGAACCAATTACATCATCGGCGTGGAGGACGGGGGATGCTTAGCGCCCTCAGAACGGAAGATCACAAACAAGTGATCCTGCTGCGGGAGGACGGCCTCGCCATGGCCGAAGCACTGCGGGCCCAGGCGCGCGAGGACCGGATTGTCTGCGAAGTATGCGCCCAGCCCGTGCTGGTCCGGGCCGGCACGGAAAGAACTTGGCACTTTGCCCACCGCACCCGGGAGCACTGCCCCAAAGCCCAGGAGTCCATGGAACTGATCGAGTGTCGGGCCCTCCTCTACGGATGGCTGCGAGTCCGGTTCCCGGACGCAGTCCAACTGGAGAAGGTCCTCCCAGGCCTGCCCCGCCCAGTGGACTGTTGGGTAGACCGGCCTGGCAAGCCACCCTTGGCCTGGTGGCTGGTGACCGCAGGGCTCAAACCAGAAGTCCGTGACCAACTTGCCCAGGGCTTTGCGGAAGCGGGCGCCCTGTCCCACTACGTATTCCTCGCCAGGATGCTGACCCCGGACCCCGACCTTCACCGCGGCTTCATCCTAAGCACCACGGAACGGGATCTCATGCGGCCCTCCAGCTATGGAGAACTTTATGGTGGCCTGTCCCAGTCCCTGCACTACCTGGACGGGGCAACGCGGCACCTGACCTCCTGTCGCGGCCTGGTCCCAGCCCATCCGCCCCAGGGCTACCGCGCCGACCTGCAGGAACACGCCCTGCAGGAAGTGCGGATCCTGCCCAGCACCGGTGAATTCGTCCACCCCGGGGAAGCCGAGCGCCTGAAGGCCCTCCTCGAAGCGGCCAGGCAGAAAGAAGCCCAACGGCAGGAGTCCCTTCGGGCGGCCAAGCAAGCCGAGAAGGACCGCACCGCCCGGTTGGCTGCGAAGGCAGCGCTGGTGTCGAAGCGGGAGCCCTTGGCAGCGCCGGTGCCCCAGACCACAGCCTTGTCCCAGGCACCGGTTCTCCCAACCCTGCCGCCCCCTGCCGTCATCCCAATTGAACCAACCTATACCTGCAGAATCTGTGGCTGCCAGACCCGGGACTGGGTGATCCGCTATGGGAATTCCGGCCAATGCATGTGCCGAGCCTGTGCCCGCTAGCCCCCCGGCACGCGGAGGTCGCGGCTGGACCGCACGGGATGATCTAATGGCTTTTTGAGATTCCTCTCTGGACGCCCGATGCACCTTGACCCGACCACCGCACAGATCTTCATCGACGGCTACAAGCATGTCCTTTCGATGATCCATTCCCTGGAGGGACTAAAGCGCTCCGGGTCGCCCAAGGACCGGCTGGTCGCGGCCCGAAAGCGGCTGGCATAGTCGTTCTTGATGGCCACATATTCGTCGCTTCGTAACATATCCAGGACTTCATCCCGGCCAGCCAACTGGAACAAGTCGTAGTAATGGCGGGCGTAGGTGCCCAAGCCCCGGTGGTCCCGTTTGAGCAGTTCAACCTTGCTGTGAATGGCGAACATCTTCTCGACGAAGGTCCGGCGAAAATGCAGCAGCCGCATGGTGAATCGCCCTTCGTCCTCAGCCCCCAGAGAAACGCCCTTGGCCTCAAGAAACTCGCTGAGGATAGAGCGAAGCTCCACCACCACGGTAGGTTCCCGACCACTTGCGGCACCGGCCTCGAGCAGAACCCGATTGGCCACCTCGCCCACCGCGCCGAACATTTGCCGATAGGAGAACCGATCTGTTCGACCAAAACCGCCAATGGTCTGGCTCTCGCCTCCCAGCAAGGCCAGGCCAGGATGCTGGGCCACCGCATCCCGCAGCTTCTTCAATTCCCGGTCGATGCCTCGCTTGCCCAGGACCGGCTCGAAGGCGAGTGGATCCAGGAACAGATCCACATCCTCGGAAAACCGTTGGATCAGGTCCCACCCTTTCGACAGGCTGGTCCCGCCCTTGAAGATCACATGGTCGCCATGAGTCATCGCCACGACGCGCAAGGTCTCGGTGACGTAGTAGTCCTTTTCGATGATCGCCGGGCGCAGACCGCGGTCGCGGAAATGTTCTGCGGCCTGGAGGATGGCCTGCTCGAAATCCGGGTGTTCATACAGCTTCATGGGAATGATTCCTTGGCCTGCCAGATCCGTGCGTTCGGCAAGACGTGCAGGGCGCCGAAAGCGAACCTGGAAATGGGGTTCAGAGTGGCCCGCAATTGCCGAAGCCCCCGCGGAGCCATACCAAGCTCTTCGCCGATAGCGCCCAGCATAGCGCGAACCCTTGGGGGTTCCGTCCGTGCAACCTTCAGCAGGCGCTCAAACCGCCCGGGCTCAGCGAGCAGCACCAGCACCTTGCGTGTCGTTTCCTCCGGTGGCAACTCGGTCAGCTGCCCTCCCCGCCGGAGAAAATCCAGCAGGGCCGCTTCAATTTCTGTCAACCCGGCCCATGCCTCAGGCCTCCGGGTATGGATCACGGCTTCGTTGCCCACCAGTTTTCGGGGAAGGCTCAACCCGCTGGTGGCCAGTTCCAACTGCGGTCCAGACTGGGTGGTAAACCCCAGAAGGTTCGCCGCAGCGAGTCCGGCCGGGTAGACCTTCTGTCTGGGGGAAACCAGCTTCTGTAGGCTGGCCGGATTCGGGCGGCTTCTGCCCAGTGCCGTCGGTCGGGCGCGGTAGTAGACGCCCTTGCTGAGTCGCTCGATCACCCCGGATTTGGCAAGGCGGGAGAGCGCCTGGGCGACAGCCTGGAACGGAAGCTCTCGGAAGTCCTCCATGCGCCATAATCGCTCCCCCCCGGCCTCGATCCGGTGCCGGATCAGGGCAGCGGTGCTGCGGGGACTCTGCGCTGTTGGAGCGGCCTCAATCATGCCCCAGGATCGGTTTGGAGAACTTAGATGTCAAGTTTTATTGCAAAAAAACTTGACGTTTTAAAATTGGGACTATGCTTTCATTACCGGAACAAATGCCTTGACTTTCAGTATTTACACCCCGCTCTCCGATATGGCCTGTTCCATAAAGTGCCGATGCGGAGTTGTCGAATACTCAGCCGCCATGGCCCGCAGCCGGACAGGATCCAGACGTCTGTCTTGCAAGGCTTCGATGAGCCGGGGCCAGAGGTCCTCAAGAGAGAGTCCGGCCGTGTTCAAGGATTCAAGCAGATCCACGGCAAACCATTCGGGTGGAGGCTGTTCCGGGAAACGGACTCTGCGGAACCGGACCGGCTGGTTCAGCCTTGCGGCTGACGGCGTTCACCTCGAACCTCACCCCGTGGAGCACCCGGTGCTGGTCCGGATCCTGACGCTGCGGCGGGCGGGTCTCGGAGGCCGTAGGATCGCCGCCACCCTGACAGCAGAGGGACACCAGCCGCGGGGGGTTGCGTGGAACCCTGGAAACCTACAGGTTCTGGCGGACCGGCTGATGGCCGAAGGTATGGGCCTGGGCCGGGCGGGAACCAGCACCTGCACCACGCCACGGACGCCTACCGCGAGGTCGTCCGGAGGAAGGTTCTCGCCTACCACCGCTACCTCCAGGTTGGCTGCATCGCCCAGGGTCTGCTCCTGCATCTTTCCTTGAACTACACCGCCGAGGTCTGGCACGCCTTCCGGAGTTGGCTCAGGACCATGAACCCTGGGCTTCCGCCTCTGGAGCTGGTCGTGGCCCATGCCTTGCGCTCCGGCATCCCCGGATTTTTCGCTTCCAGGCTGCTAGAGCCTAGCATGAAGAAAATTCTCAGCCCGTTCCGAGATGCCGCCGGGGATTTAGGTCCCGTGTTGATTTTGTAACCACTACGGTAAGGCACTTGGCGGCGACCCTTCTATAGGGCCGTCAGGACGCCATCAGAATGGCCAAGATCGGTCCTGGGGCAGCCCCCCTTCACCCCACGATTTGCCGGATGACCCCATATTTATAGACGGCCAATCGGCCTAGACACCCTAATACTAGACCTACTAGGCCCTTTACCAGGCCGAGGGAAGAGGAGGCAACCGGGTGGTTTCCCATGACCCCAACACCGGCTCCTGAACTTCATCGTCGCGGGCCAGGGCGGGTTAAACCGAGAAACCAGGAATCAGTCATGGCCGACGATCCCTCCCACCCAATCCTGCCCCGAAGCCCGGACCACGGCCGGGTGAAGGCCCAGAGGCTTGCCATCCGCCTCCGCCGCCTCCCCATCGTGGCACGGCTCCGGGTGGAACGGAACAGGCTGGCCATGGTCTCCTTGAAACTCCCAAAAATCCAAACTCTTCATCAACCCGCGGGTTTAAAATCCGTTCCTGGCCAGCCAGGCGGCGAAGGCTTTCTGAGTCTTCCTCCATCGCCTTGAATTCAGCCTTCGCAGTGGCAAGGACCGCATCCACGGAGAAGTTCATGTCCCCCCCACCCGCACATTCGATGAAGCCCGACCAGCCTGCGAGGGGACGGCTCCTGGGCGGTGGGCGCTACCGCGCGAGCCGGCGCATCCGGACCCTTTCACGCCAAGCCGGGCGGATTCTGACGCTGGAACGGGAACGGGACCTGCAATCCCTGGTGCTCCGCATCAACAACCTGCTGGCCAACCAACTGGAACCCCAGAAGCTTTTCGAAGCGGTCTCCTCGGCACTATTTGAGCATACTCAACACTACTACCTGGGCGTCGCGGTCCTTGAGGAGGACGGCCAAGTCGACTGCCTCCGGTTTCTGGATAACCCGTTGGAACCGGGGCGGGGGCGCCAGCATTTGAACATCCGGTCGCCGGTGCGGTCCTCCCCAGGTTGGACGGCGATACAGACCGGCCGGACCGATTTCCTCGGCCCGGAGCGCGTCGCTGCCCTGGAATCCGTGGAGTTCCGGAACCTATTTGTAAGGGAAGGCATCCGCTCCCTCTACTGCGTGCCCCTGATTGCGCTTGGCAGGACGCTTGGGGTCCTCGCCCTGGGCAGCCGGGATGAAAGCCCCATCCAGGGCGAGATCATCCGCCTGCTGGAGCAGGTGGCTATCCAGGTCGCCATCGCCCTGGACAATGCCCTGGCCTACCAGGAGATCCGCCTGCTCCGGGACAAGCTGGCGGAGGAGAAGCTCTACCTGGAAGAAGAGGTCCGGCGGGATTTCGCCACCGACCAGATCATCGGGGACAGCCCGGCCTTGCAGCGCGTGATGCACCAGATCGCCATCGTCGGCCCGTCGGATGCCACGGTCCTGCTCCTGGGCGACACGGGCACGGGCAAGGAGCTTCTGGCCCGCGCGATCCACGAGCAGAGCCAGCGCCGGGCCCGTACCTTCGTGAAGCTGAACTGCTCAGCCATCCCCTTGGGATTGCTGGAGAGCGAGCTGTTCGGCCACGAGCGCGGAGCATTCACCGGCGCCATCCAGCAGAAGGTCGGACGGTTCGAACTGGCCCACCAGGGCACGCTGTTCCTGGACGAAGTGGGTGACCTGCCATTGGAGCTCCAGCCCAAGCTCCTGCGCGCCATCCAGGAGCGGGAATTCGAGCGCTTGGGAAGCAACCGGACCATTCACGTGGATGTGCGCCTGATCGCCGCCACCCACCGGGACCTGGCGGCGATGGTGGCCGAAGGCTCCTTCCGCAGCGACCTGTTCTACCGCTTCAACGTGTTTCCCATCCGCGTGCCCCCCCTGCGCGAAAGGAAAGAGGACATCCCCTCGCTGGTGCGGCACTTCACCCAGAAGTTCGCCCTGGCCATGGGCCGTCGGATCGAGCGCATCCCGACCACCACCATGGAGGCCCTGGTCCATTGGCCCTGGCCGGGCAATATCCGGGAACTGCAGAACCTGGTGGAACGGTCCGTCATCCTCAGCCCAGGGGCGGAACTGAGGGTGCCCCTCGCCGAACTGCAGGGTGCGCCGGAACCGGGCGACGCCGGACCGGCCAAGTCCCTGGAAGACGTGGAGCGCGAGCACATCCTGCAGGTGCTGGAACAAAGCCGATGGGTCCTCAGTGGCCCCTCGGGCGCCGCGGCGCGACTGGGCATCAAGCGGACGACCTTGATCAACCGTTTGAAGAAGCTCGGCATTTCCCGGCCGGCCCGGTAATTCCGGAGGTCTGTCCAACCACGGGCAGTCTGTCCATATGTGGACAGACATCCGGAGGCTGGCGGCGGCCGAGGCGTCGCTAAGAAATAAGATATCTTGCGCATTTCCAACCTTTGTCCATACTCGCCACAAATTGGCACGAAGCTGGCCTTTAGGAGGGAGCCCTGATTGGAGGCTCCTCATGCTGCGTATCCACACCGAAACCTCGCCGGACGGAATCACCCTGCGCCTGGAAGGCAAGCTGGTCCAGCCCTGGGTCGACGAGGTCGCCAAGGTCTGGACCGCCTTCGAGGAGCAAGGCCAGGACACGCGCCGGATCCGGATCGATATGGAAGACGTTTCCTTCGTGGACGGGCATGGGAAGTCCCTGCTGTTTCTGTTTCTCCAGGCGGGTTGCCAGTTGCACGGATCGAGGGTCTACATCCGCGGCGTGATCGAGGATCTGCGCGCGCCGAAGTCCCCCCCGGCCGAACCTTGAACCTTCCAACCGAAGATGCCAATCAAAGTGGTCTCTAGCGACCCCATCTGTTAGCCAACCCAGCCTTCCCGCCTCTCCCATTCCATAAGGATAAGGGTTCCTATGCCTACTAAATCCCTCATACCTCTGATCCTCCTGCCGCTCGTGGCCTGCGGTCACGGGGCGGACCGCCACCTTCCCGAGCCCAAGGCCGCCGTCGTCGTCGCCCGTCCTGTGAAGGTCCAGGAGTTCGAAAGGGTGTCCGTGAGCGGGACGCTCACCTCGCCCGGCAATTCCTCCATGGTCGCCTTCCTGGTTCCCGGGCGGGCGGTGAAGGTGCTCCCCCGGGAGGGCGAACCGGTCCGCCAGGGCCAGCTGATCGCTGCGCTGGACGCGGAGAACCTCACCCACGCCCTGGAGGCCGCCCACGCCCAGGTGGAGGCGGCCCGTGCCGGGGCGCGCCAGGCCGAGCAGGAATACGACCGCATGAAGCAGCTGTTCGACAGCCAAAGCCTCGCCCCCAACGATTTCGCCAAGTTCACCGCGGCCCGGGACGCTTCCCGGGAGCAGCTGCAGCAGGCCCTGGCCGGCGAGTCTGCCGCGCGCCGGAACCTTGCCGACGCCCAGCTCAAGGCGCCCATCAGCGGCTTCATCGCCCGCCGGATGATGGAACCCGGGGTCATGGTGGGGGCGGGCCAGCCGGTGTTCGAAATCGCCCAGATGGATCCCATCGAAGTGAACGTCGGCATCCCCGAGACCGACATGAGGCTGGTGAAGGTGGGCCAATCGGCCACCGTCACGATCCCGGCATGGCCCGGACGATCCTTCCAGGGCAGCGTGCGGGTGGTGAACATCTCCGCCGATCCCGCGTCGCGCACTTACATGGCCCGCGTCAGCGTGGCCAATCCGCAACGGGAGCTCAAGGTCGGCATGGTCGCCGAAGTCTCCATCACCGGGTCGCAGCGCCTGGACATGCTCACAGTGCCCGCCGAAGCCATCGTGCGGGATCCCCAGGGCGCCCCCCTGGTGTTCCAGTACTTCCCCGACCAGCAGAGGGTCTATAGCAAACGAGTGGAAATCGGGTCCTTCTACGGACGAAATGTCCAGATCAGGTCCGGGCTGCAGGGCCAGGAATCCATCGTGGTGGCCGGCCAGAACATGCTGCGCAACGGCATGGGCGCAGAACTGTCCCAGGAGAGGAAATAGACATGAACGGACTCATCAAGGCCTGTCTGCGGTATCCCACCCTGACGGCCATCATCGCCATCATGACGGTCCTGGTGGGATTGAAGGCCCTCATGGGCATGCCCCGCACCGAGGACCCTGCCATCACCATCCGCACCGGCATCGTCGCCGCGGCCTATCCCGGGGCCACCTCCGAACAGGTGGAGAAGCAGGTCACCAAGACCCTGGAAGCCCACATCTTCAAGTTCCAGGAGGTGCGCAAGAACAAGACCTACTCCACCAGCCGCCCGGGCCTGGTGGTCATCAACGTCGAACTGGAGAACAACGTCAAGAACCCCGATGTCTTCTGGGCCAAGCTCCGCAATGAGATGCTCCTGGTGAAGGCGACGGAACTGCCGCCCCAGGTGCAGGGCCCGGTGGTGGATTCCGACTTTGGCGACACGGTGGCCATGCTGGTGGCGGTGAGCGGCGACCGCTACGGTTACCGCGAGCTGCAGGACTACGTGGACACGATCAAGGACACCCTGCGCACCGTGCCGGAAGTGGGCAAGATCGCTGTCTACGGCAACCAGACCGAGCAGATCTGGGTGACCAGCAGCATGGAGCGCATGAGCCAGTACTTCACCGATCCACGGAAGGTGGCCGGGGCCCTCGGCGAACGGAACGTGGTCCAGAGCGCGGGCAGCCTGCGCACCGACGCGGAGCAGGTCCCCCTGCACACCACGGGGCTCTTCAATACCGAGGAAGAGATCCGGAAGACCATGGTCGGGCTCTCGCCCGCGGGCCAGCCGACCTACATCGGCGACCTGGCGCAGGTCGAACGCCGCTACCAGGACCCCACCTTCATGACCCGCTACGACGGCAAACCGGCCTTGCTGATATCGGTGGAAATGCAGAAGGGCAACAACATCGTCGTTATGGGGGAGAAGGTGTCCAAGGCCCTGGAACGGCTGCGGCCCCTGCTTCCGCCGGACCTGCACATGGATTACATCGCCAACCAGCCCAAGGTTGTCGAGGAGCGCATCGCCGGCATGGGGCACGAGTTCCTCATCGCCATCGGCTGCGTCATCCTGGTGACCATCCTGCTCCTGCCAATGCGGGTCGCCATCATCGCGGCCCTGGCCATCCCCACCACGATGCTGACCACCCTCGGGGTGATGAACGCCATCGGGATCCAGCTCCATCAGGTGTCCATCGCGGCCTTGATCCTGGTCCTGGGAATCGTGGTGGACGACGCCATCGTCATCGCCGACAACTACGTGGAACTCCTGGACCACAAGGTCCCGCGCCTGGAGGCGGCCTGGAAGGCCCCTTCGGAAGTCCTGGTCCCGGTCCTGACGGCCACCCTCACCATCATCGCCTCCTTCCTGCCCTTGATCATCATCTCCGGCAGCTCGGGGGAATTCATCCTGGCCCTGCCCATCACCGTGGCCGTCGCCCTGTCAGTGTCCTTCCTGGTGGCGATCTTCCTGACCCCGCTGCTTTGCCGCACTTTCATCATGAAAGGGCTGCATGACCACGTAGCGGAACCCACCGGAGGCGCCAAGAAATTCAGCCCCCTGGACGCCCTCCAGGCGGCGTACCGGAAAGGCATACGTCTCTTCATGGCCAAACCGGCTCTGGCCGTGGGGCTGGGCGTTATCGGCACCGTGGCCGGCGCATGGGCCTTCCGCTACGTGCCCCAGCAGTTCTTTCCCAACGCCGAACGGAACCAGTTCGTGGTCGATGTCTGGATGCCCCAGGGCAGCCGCATCGAGGCCACCGACACCGTGGTCAAACGCATCGAACATGAGCTCCGGTCGGACAAGACGGTCGAGCACTTCGCCAGTTTCGTGGGGCAGAGTTCTCCGCGCTTCTACTACAACGTAAACCCCCAGCAGCCGGATTCGGCCTACGCGCAATTCATCGTCAATACCACCAGCGTCAAGGCGACCACCGCACTGGTGGCCGACCTTCAGACCCGCCTCATGCGGCTGGCGCCGGAGGCCATGGTCCTGGTCCAGGAACTGCAGCAGGGGGCCACCATGGAAGCCCCGATTGAGATCCGGGTTTCCGGGGACGACATCACCCAGCTCAAGGCCATTGGCGGGCAGGTCGGTGACCTGTTACGGGCCGATTCCCGCGCACGCTTCGTGCACACCGATTACCGCAACGACAGCCCGATGGCGGACATCAACATCAACGCGGAGCTGGCCAACCGGCTCGGCATGACCCATGCAGGCGTCTCGCAGCTGCTCAACGGCGGCTTCGACGGCGCCCCCATCAGCACCTTCTGGGAGGGGGACCGGGCCGTCGACATCGTGCTTCGGCTCGATCCCGAGCATCGGTCCAGCTTCGACCATGTCCGCGACACCTACGTGGACTCCACGGTCGGGGAAGGCCGTGTCCCGCTCCGCGCCATCGCCAATATGGCGCCTGCCTGGCAGACCAGCCGCATCGTCCGTCGCAACGGCGTCCCGACCCTCACCGTGCGCGCCTATCCCGCACCCGGCGTCTATGGCTCGGCGATCCTCAAGGACGTCCTGCCCAGGATCCAGGCGCTGCCCTTGCCGCCGGGCTTCCGGTTCGAGCTGGGCGGGGAACATGCCAATGAAGCCGAAACCTTGCCCGAGATGGTCGTCGCGCTCTCCATCAGTCTCCTCGCCATCTTCCTGATCCTCATGCTCCAGTTCCGCAACCTCACTGAGCCCCTCGTGGTCATGTCCTCCATTCCCCTGTCGCTGCTGGGCGTTGTGGTGGGCCTGCTGATAACCCGCAATTCCTTCGGCTTCACCGCCTTCATGGGCATGATCAGCCTCTGCGGAATCGTGGTGCGCAATGCCATCATCCTCGTCGACTACATCAAGGAGAAGCTGAGGGAGGGGAACACTCTGGAGGACGCCGCGCGCCAGGCCGGCGAACGCAGGCTCCGTCCCATCTTCCTCACCACCATGGCCGCGGCCGTGGGCGTCACGCCCATGATCCTGTCGGGCTCGAAGCTCTGGAGCCCCCTCGCCAGCGTCCTTGCGGTGGGTCTGGTGTTCTCGATGTTCTTCACGCTCCTGGTGGTCCCGGTGATCTACGTCCTGGTCTTCCGCGGGCGCAACCGCACCTCCGGCGCCGGCGCCGTCCTGGCCCTCCTGGCCATCCTGGCGGCCGCCCCGTCCCTGCGCGCGGCCGAGGCGCCGCGGTCCATGACCCTGGAAGAAGCCGTGACCAGCGCAGTGCAGCACAGCTCCGGCATCCGCATCGCCCGGGCCAAGGTAGAGGAAGCCCGCGCCAGGCACCGGGTGGCTCGCGCCGACTATTTTCCCCAGCTGGAAGCCGACGCGGCCCTGACCCATCGCAATGAGTCCCCCACCGTCAAGATCCCGGCGGGAACCCTGGGCATCGTTCCCGGCCTGGGCCCCTTCCCGAGCCAGGATGTGAACACCACTCAGGGCAAGAAGGACTTCTACCTGCAGAGCCTGACCGTCAGCCAGCCGCTCTCCCAGCTGGCCAAGATCCACCATGGCAACGAGGTGGCCTCCGCCGAGGAACGGGCCGCGGAAGCGGAACTGCGCAAAATGGAGGCGGAAATCGCCTACAAGACGCGCCAGGTCTATGCCGGCCTGCTCATCGCCAAGGCCCAGATGGAAGCCTCCGAGGCCGGGGTGCAGGCGGCCGAGGCCCAGGACCAGGATGCCCAGCGGGCCGTCAAGGCCGGCAACGCCCTGGGTGTGGTCCAGACCGGCAGCCGCGCCCTGCTGCTCCAGAATCGGCATAAGCGCCTCGCCGCCGAGGCTTCCCTGGCCGACCTGACCTCGGAACTCGATGACCTGACCGACACTCCCCAGGGCACGCCGCTGGACCTGGTTCCTTTCGTCCCGCGCACGATGCCCTTGGCCCCGCAGGAGGCGCTGCTGGAGGTTGCCGTGAAGGAAAACCCGGAGCTGGCCTCGGCCGCCGCCACCACGGAAAAGAGCCGGAGCGCCCTGCGCGCGGCCAAGGCGGACTTCATCCCGGAGGTCAGCGCTTTCGCGGCCCAGACCCACGAGGAGGGAGTTCCCTTCATTCCTCAGAACAGCACCACGGTCGGCCTCACCCTGACCTGGAAGATCTTCGACGGGGGCCGCAAGAGAAACGTCGTCAGCGTGCGCTCAGCGCTGGTGAACCAGGCTTCGGAAAACCAGCACCGGCTCCGCCAGCGGGTGGAGATCGACCTAGGCAGGCTCATGCGCAAGGTGGAGACCTGCAGGCTCGAGGCCGAGGCCGCGGAAGAAGCCTGCGCACTGAGGACCGAGGAGGCGCGCCTGGCGGAAAACCAGCTGCGGGCCGGCACGATTTCCGAGGCGAAGCAAGCCGGAGCCCAAGCCACCGCCAAGTTGGCCCAGGCCGACCTCCTCGCGGCCCGCCTGGGACTTGACCTGGCCTATGCCGAGCTTGATCAGCTGCTCGGCCGACATTGAGGCGGAAATCCATGATCACTGTCAGCAACACCGCCGGAATAGAAGGGATTGGAATCCCGGGCACTGCCGCGGGCGAGGGTGAGGCGAAATCCCGGCTGCTCAAAGCCGCCATCCTCCTGTTTGCCAAGAAGGGTCACGAGGGCGTGGGGATCCGGGAAATCGCCGGCGCGGCCGGCCAAAACAGTTCGTTGATCTCCTACCACTTCGGTGGGAAGGAAGGGATCCACCAGGCGGCCGTAAGCCTGGCCTGCCGCCAGGTTGAATCTCTGGTGGATTCCTTTCCAGCTCTTCCCGGCGAAGAGGAGCCTGACACCCGGCCGAGAGCCGAAGCCGCGCTCCGGGAGACCATCCGGACCTTCCTGCACTTCACCCTTCCGGCGCCCCCGCCCGCTGATGGAGAAGGTGCCTTCACCCTTGCCCTGATCAAGCTCTTCCTGCGGGAACTGGCCGCTCCCGTTCCGGAAACGGAAACCCTGGTGCTGGCTGCCGCCCGCCCCCATGCCAACTACATGAACCACTGCATCCAGGCCATCCGTCCTGACCTCGATGCCCGGTCCGCCCTCGCCATCGGCATGGGCATCTACGGCCAGCTCCTGTTCTTCTTGACCTACAAGGGTGTGGTGCCCAGTTTCGGCAAAGCGGGGTTCGCCGAGGCCAGCCTGGCATCCCTCGCCGACCACCTGACGGACTTCGTTCTGCGGGGCCTGGGGCCCTCCCAGTCCGCCTTTCCACCGGAAGAATGAAATGAATCACTATCATCAAGCCTTCCTGTGGCGGCTTCTGATCGCCTGTTGTCTGCTCGCGGCCTTGGTCGCCCTCGGCGGGCACCTGGTCGCGACCGGCAGAATCAGCGCACTGCAGGGGCCGCGGGTAGGCCGCCGGGTGACGCTGATCGCCCTGGCCTCAGGCCTGGCGACCGCCGCATTCCTGTATCCCCTTCTGGTGAACCTCTACCGGCGGGTCTTCCGGTTCGCCGACGACGTCGTGACCGGCAACCTCGAACTGGCCTCGGTCATGGGGGCGGCGATCGCCCAGCGGGATTCCGGAACGGGAGAGCACAACTTCCGGGTCACCCTGTACGCCTTCCGCCTGGCCGAGGCCTGGGGCGATCCGCGCCTTGACATGCGCGCGTTGCTGCTGGGGGCGTTCCTTCATGACGTGGGGAAGATCGGGATCTCGGATGCGATTCTCCTCAAGCCCGGGCCCCTGACCGAGGAGGAAATGGCCTCGATGCGCACCCATGTGGCTCTGGGTCTGAAGATCATCGGTTCTTCGAAGTGGTTGCAGCTGGCCCGGGGCGTCATCGAAGGCCACCATGAGCGGTTTGATGGAGGGGGCTATCCCCGGGGTTTGACGGGCACCGCCATCCCTCTGGAAGCCAGGCTGTTCGCCATCGTCGATGTGTTCGACGCCTTGACGAGCGAACGTCCCTACAAAAGGCCGCTGTCGCTGGCGGAATCTTTGGCGGTCATCCAAGGGGCGGCCGGCAGCCAGTTCGACCCTGACATCGTGGCCGCCTTCTGCCGGATCGCCCGGGATGCCTACGCTGCGACCCACCTCGCCACCGAAGCCGAGCTGCAGGACCTATTGACGGAGCTGGTGGAACGTCATCGCCAGGTCCTGTACGACGCGGGGCCGATGAGCCCTGCGTCGTTCAACTGAAAGGGGAGCGTGGCACCATGCGACCTTACTGGCGATCCCTGATCTTCCCCATCGCCCTTTTCGCCGGGCTCTCGCTGCAAGGGCAGGCGGTCACCGGTGCCGCGGGCGTGCTGCGCCTGCAGAAACGCGATCCGGATTACCAGTTCCGGTTCCGCCCGGAGTACCGGCTGGAAGGGCAGAAGGGCTTGGCCCTCGCCCTGCGCGGAGGGAGCGCCAAAGGGCTGGCCCATCTCGGGGTGTTCCAAGGTCTCGAGGAGGAGAACCTGCCGGTGGATGCCATCGTCGGGACCTCCGCCGGAAGCCTCATGGGCGGCCTCTACGCTTCCGGGTTTTCGGCCGAAGGCATCACCAGGCTTTTCAAGAGCCGGGACTTCGGGCTCGCGCTGGATGACCGTCAGCGGGAGCGCGGGTTGTCCCTTTCCGAGGACCAGATCGCGCACTCCGCCCCGTTCCAGCTGGTGTTCCGGAACGGCAAACCCGACCTGGTCCCGGGGCGGATGACCAGCAGGAAGGTGCGGGCGTCCCTGCTGCCCATGCTGGAGCGGGCATCCTGGCTGTCCGGGGGGGATTTCGATCGGCTGCGCATGCCCTTGCGGGTTGTCGCCAGCGATCTGACCGAAGGACGCGGCACGGTGTTCCGCCGGGGTTCCCTGGTCAGCGTGGTCATGGCGAGCACCTGCATTCCCGGCATTTTCGAGCCGGTGGAGATCGAGGGCCACCAGTACGTGGACGGCGGGCCATTCGAGAACCTGCCGGTGCGGGTCTCCCGCCGCGAGTTCCCCGGCCTGGTCCAGGTCGGCGTAGCCATCGGACGGCCGTGGGATTCCGCGCTGAAAAACGATCTCGCCCGGCTTCTGGACGCCTCCCTGGATCTGGCCATGGCCCAGACCGAAGCGCGCAGCGCGGCCGATGCCGATCTCATCATCCGCCCGGATGTCGGTTCAGCGAAGGAATTCGATTTCCATCACCAGGTCGATGCCTTGGTCCGGGAGGGGCACGAGGCTTTCGAGGCCCGCCGGGTGGCCCTGGAGGATCTGCTGTACGGTCCCCGCGCCCGTGAGCAAGCGGCTTCCGCCCTGGAACTGGAGGCGGACGGAGTTCCCGAAGCCAAGGCCTGGCTGGCGCCGCTGGCGCCGCCAGCGGGCGTGGCCTACCGGGATCTCTACCGCATCCTGCGCCGGGCCTATCGCGACCTGCCGATCACCGACGCGGAAGTGCGACTTCCGGCTGAGGCCGGCGGGCCAGCCGTCCTCGTGCTGCGCCCCGCGCCGCGGATCACCAAGCTGGAGCTGGACCTGCCGGCGGATTGGCCGGCCTATGTCCGCCAGGACCTGGAGCACCGGATCATCCACCAGTACGGGCTGGGGCCCGGGCAGAGGTTCAAGGAAGGCGCCTGGAGCCAGGTCATCGAAAGCCTGCTGGTGGATGCGATCCTGCACCAGGCGCCGATCCTGGACGTCCAGGGCAGCGGGTTCGACGGCGACGGAACCCTGCGCTTGCGCGTGCGGGAGCCGCGCATCCAACGCATCCACAGCCAGGATCCCGCCACCCAGGTCAGCCTGGAGCGCGCCCTCGCCGATGTCCGGCAGGGCCCGGTCCGGACGGATGTCCTGGAGGAGCGGCTCACCCAGGCCGACACCAACCTTGGCCTGGACAGCCTGAATCCCGACCTCCGCCAGGAGGACGGCGCTCTGACGCTCTGCCTGGATCCCCTGCCGGCGCCCAGCGTCTCGCTGGCCCCGCATTTTGGCTACGAGAGCACCTGGGGCCCGTTTCTCGGCCTGGATGCCAATGTCAACAATGTCCTTGGATCGGGATCGCGTTTCCATTTCTTCGGTGCGGTCGACAATCTCCAGAGCATCCTCCAGGGGCAGCTGCTCGGCCCTTGCGGCGAGCTGCCCCGCCTGGAGCTGGGGGTTGGGGCTTCCATGTCGAAGCAATGGTTCGAGGTGCGTTCCTGGCTCCCGGTGGACAAGCTCAGGCAGGAATGTTTCTGGGCCCGGGCCCAGGTCCGCATCGGAATGGAGGAACGCGGGCTGCTTCAGGTGGAAGCGGGCGAGGAGGAAGGCACCGTGACGGTGGGCGGGCTGGACCAGGCCGGGACCCATGCGCACTACGGCCGCCTGGCGCTGGAATGGGACTCCCTGGACGCCCACACCATCCCCACGGAAGGAGCCATGGTCCGCGCCACGGGCACCCGGGGCTTCTCCGCCGGCGCGGAACCCGCCTATACGACCGGCTACCTGCGGCTGCGCCGGCTCTGGAAGGGCGGCGACAGGATGTTCGCCCCTGGGCTCGACCTGGACACGGAATGGGGCGTTCAGCAGGATGCGCCGCAGGAGCAATGGTTCATCGTCGGCGGACCGGATTCTTTCATCGGCACCCCAAGCGCGTCCTACCTGGCCCCCAATTTCGGCATCCTGCGGGTCGGGCTCCCCTTCACCCTGACCACCATCTTCGGCGCCGCGATCCAATGCGAGCCCAGGTTCGACGCCGGCTGGCTTGCACCCGACTGCCACCACATGGACTCAGGCCAGCGCCTGAAGGGCGAGGGGCTCGTGGTTCGGGGCGTCCTGAAAAGCTTCTACGTCGAACTGGCGGGTGGGGCGATCCAGACGAAACCGATGGGCGGCGGGAACACCATCCACGACCACCAGATCAGTGTCCTGATCGGTACTTCCCCCTTTGACTTATGGACGAAACGATGAAGCTAGAAACCGCCAGCCGACACGCGATCAGCTTGGTACTGAGCGATGTGACGATGCCCGGAATGGATGGCTTCGCGCTCGCCAAGCAGGTCCATGAAATGATCCGGAAACCCTTCACCTTGTCCGATTTCGCCAAGCAACTCCGGGCGGTGCTCGACACCCAGAAAGTCTGACGGCGCTCCTGGAACGCCACTGCCAAGTCCTGTACGACGCGAGACCCGTAAGTCCTTCAGTGTTCAATTAGATCTGTTAAAGGTTGAAAGTCATGTATCTAGCCCCCAATCTCCCCATCCCCGGTTCGGTTGCAATGAGGTTTGCCCCCCTTCGGACAACCATGAGCGAACTCCGCCCCGATCCCCAAGCGTCTCCGACCCCGACCCGGGCACCCGAAATCCGGAGGATGCGTCCCGGCAAAGGCCCGAGACACCGCCTTGCCTTGCTGGCTGGGCAGAAGGCGCGCAACCTGCAGCTCGAGCGGGACCGGGACCATCTGGCCCTGGTCCTCCGGCTCAACAATCTCCTGGCCAGCCAACTGGAGCCGGAGCGTTTGTTCCAGGCCATGTCCAACGCACTCTGGCAGGAGATCCGCCATGAATTCATGGGCCTGAGCCTCCTGGAACCGGGTGGCGAATCGGAATGCATGCTATTCCTGCACCGACCGGAAGGACGGGAGCTACCCAAACCCCTTCGGGGCCCTTTGGCGGGCCTGCCCACGGAACAGGCCTTTCGAACCGGGCAGTTGGACGTCCTTGACCCTGAGCGGATCGCGCGGCTCAATGCCCAGAGCCGGCACCAGCTGCAAACGGCGGGCATCCGGTCCTTGTGTTGCGTGCCCCTGCTCTCGAGGGGCGAACTGCTGGGGTGCCTCAGCTTCGGGAGCCTGGAAGAAAGTCATTTCACCCAGGAGGAAGGCCGCTTGCTAGGGCAGATCGGTGTCCAATTCGCGATTGCCCTGGACAATGCCCTGGTCTACCGGAATCTCCAAGTCCTGAAGGACAAACTTGCCGAGGAGAAGCACTTCCTCCAGGAGGAGGTCGAAAGTGATTTCGCCACCCGGGAGATTGTCGGCAAGAGTCCGGCGCTGATGCGCGTCCTCGAGCAGATCAAGACCGTGGCGCCTTCAGACGCCACGGTCCTGCTTCTGGGCGAAACGGGAACCGGCAAGGAACTGCTGGCGAGGGCCATCCAGAAGCAAAGCCGGCGCCGGGATCGGCCCTTCGTGAAGGTCAACTGCTCGGCCATTCCCCTCGGGCTCGTCGAGAGCGAACTCTTTGGCCACGAGCGCGGGGCCTTCACGGGCGCCATCCAGCGGAAGCTGGGACGTTTCGAACTGGCCCATCAGGGAACGCTCTTTCTGGACGAGGTGGGTGATCTGCCCCTGGAACTTCAGCCCAAGCTGCTCCGGGCCATCCAGGAGCGGGAGTTCGAGCGACTGGGCAGCACGGTGACCCAGAAGGTGGACGTGAGGATCATCGCGGCCACCCACCACCAGTTGTCAGCCATGGTGGAGGACGGCCGGTTCCGGCAGGACCTGTTCTACCGACTCAGCGTCTTCCCGATCCAGGTTCCGCCGCTCCGGGAGAGGAAAGAGGACATCCCGGGCCTCGTTGCCTTCTTCACCCAGAAATTCGCCAGGCAACTGAACCGCAGGATCGAACACATTCCGACCTCGGCCATGGCACGCCTGGTCGCCTGGTCCTGGCCCGGCAACATCAGGGAACTCCAGAACATCATCGAAAGGTCGGTCATCCTGAGCCAGGGCGCGGAATTGAATGTCCCGCTCGCCGACCTCAAGCGCCCCCAGGGGAGGGAGGCCCCTCCTTCTCCCCGGTCCCTGAAGGAGGTTGAACGCGAGGAGATCCGGAAGGCCTTGCGGGATTGCCGGGGCGTCAAAGGCGGCCCCGAGGGCGCCGCCGAGCGCCTTGGCCTGAAGCGCTCGACCTTGAACTCCCGATTGAAGAAGCTGGGGATTCTGGGCGAGGAATGGGCTTCGTGAAAATTCGCCACCGGAGTTCGCCACCTGGGCGCCCAGAAAGGGGTTCGTGACACATAATTATTTATTTAATTTAACTTGTGCTCTGGGTCAGGAACAACCTTCACCATCGAGCTGCCCTTGCTCGAAATCGCATGGAATTGCCATATGCTGACCCTATCACCTGAAATAGTGCGCCAGGAAAAGGTTCCTGTGGGACGGGTCCAGCCATGTTCAGGGATCTAAGGACCCAGGTCAGGCCATGGCGGCGGTTGGTGGCGCTCGGCCTGCTGCTGACGGCGTTGGCCCTGGCCGTCTCGGTGCTGGGCGACGGGCACCGCTACCCCATGCTGGTGCGCGCGCGAGTTGATGTTCTGGGCCCTGGGCTGCTACCTGGGGACCCGGGTCTTCACCTACGTGTTGCTGGACCCGCTGCTGAGCCACTGGCGCACCTCCACCCCCGGTTTTGCCCGGGACCTGGTGGTGGTGGCCCTGTACCTGGGCACTGCGGTGTTCCTGCTGCACCGGTCGGTGGGCGTGGACCTGGGTACCCTGATGAGCACCGGCGCCATCGCCGCCGCGGTGTTGGGCCTCTCCATGCAGGAGACCCTGGGCAACCTGTTCGCCGGCATCTCCATGAGCCTGGCTCCGGCGTTCCGTGTGGACGACTGGGTGGAGGTCACCGGCAACCTGAGGGGTGGCAGCGGCCAGGAGACCTTCATCGGCCGGGTGGAAACCATGACCTGGCGCACCGTCCAGATCATCACCGAGAATGGCGACACCACAATCTTTCCCAACCGGATCCTGGCCCAGGCGGTGGTGACCAATTTGTACGCCCCTTCCGGCCTGCACCGGCGCACCCTGAAGCTGGTGGTGGCCCCCCACGAGGCCATGGCTGCCACCCTGGCGGCCCTGGAGCAGGCCCTGGGAGGCATCCCCCACCATCCCGACCACAAGCCTGAGGTCAGGTCCCACAGTTTCGACGTGGGCGGGGTGGTGCTGGAACTGCGGTTCTGGGCCCTGGGCTGGCGCCACGGCCGGGCCGCCAACTTCCAGGCGGTGCGCCTGACCCAGACCGTGCTGACTCGTCTTGAAGTGCCCCTGCTGGGCCCACACGGGGCCACCCCCACCCGGACCAGCCCGGTGCTGCTCCGGGACGGGGCCGTGGAGGACATCCTGGAACACCTAGGGTTGCCGCGGGAGTTGGCCCCGGAGCTCAAGGCCGGCGTGTTCCTGCGCCGGGCCGAGCCGGGCGAGGGGGTGATCCGGGAAGGGGATCCGGGCGAATCCCTGTTCATGGTCATGACCGGCACCCTGCAGGCGGTGAAGGTGGTCGAGCGCTTGGATCCCTACACCGGGCTGTTCTGGGACGTGGTCGGGGAACTGGGCCCCGGGGACTGGTTCGGCGAAGGCTCCCTGCTCACCGGCGCCCCCCGCCGGGCCACGGTGGTGGCGGCGACAGCGTGCGAACTGGTGGAGGTGCCCAAGGCCGCCTTCGAGCGCGCCCTGCGTGGCACCCCCCATCTGGTGGAGGGGCTGGTCGAGCTGATGGAATCCAGGACAGCGCGAATGTCCGAGGCGCCCCGGACGGCCAACCGCCGGGACTTGATGCGGGAGGAGATCAAGCGCTGGTTCCGGCTCTGATCCACCGCCCCGTGCCTTGGCGCCCTTTAGCATGTCCGTTCACGCACGCCTGCAGAGAGGACACAAGATGAATACCGTCATGCGAATCTCGCCACTCGTCGCCATGCTCCTGGGCGCTCCCTGCGCCCGCGCCGCCACCGAGCCGGCCAAGGAGGCGCAGGTGGTTCCGGTGGCTACAGACGGCGACCAGGTCGTGAACGTACCCTTCGCTTTCTACAACGAATTCTTCGGTGCCGCCGCGGGCTTCGTCACCTACCGGTTTGGCTGTCCCCAGCCGCAGGCGCGGATGCTGGGCACGATCATGGCCGGCAGCAAGGGATCGGTGATGGCCTTCTTCATGGGTCGCGACATCCGGATGCCCGGCACCAAACGCCTGTTCCTGGATCCATGGGTCTCGATGGGCTATTTCGCCGACAACCGCGCCTACGTGGACGGGAACCCGGCCTATCCTAACGAACGCGCCGGCAGCAATGATTCCCATTCGGACAACTACATCACCGGCAACGGCCAGGACATCTTCACCCAGTTGCGGTTCAAATACCTGCTTCCTATCGGGCACGGCAGGGAGCAGGCCGTCAGCCCGTACCGGTTAGTGAACGGCCTGCCGGTCTCCGGAGCCACCGGCGGGGATTCCTGGAATCCCCTGAAGAGCGGCAAGACCTTCCTGGAACTGCAGCCGTTCTACCGTTCCCTGCGTGTGGACAGCACAGGGGCCGGTATTCACTCCACACGCCGGACCAGCGGCCTGGACGGATCGATCTTCTGGGACAACCGTGACTACCCGGACAACCCGGCCCGCGGCGGGTCGACGCGCGCCCGGGTCTCGCGCGACTGGGGCGAGGCCGGCAGCTCCGGCTCCTGGACTTTGGTGGAAGGAGAGGCCGACTGGTACCACCCCCTCGGACGGCCCGCATGGATCCGCCAGCAGGTGCTGGCCCTGGACTTCTGGACGGCCTACTCGCCCACCTGGGAAACCAACCCGGATGGCACCGTGAGCCATGGACCCCCGGGTTACACCGGAGCCACGCTGGGCGGGTTGTGGCGCCTGCGCGGCTACCCCGCCGAGCGCTTCAGCGACAAGGCCGCCACGTGCGCGGCGGTGGAGTACCGCCTCATTCCGGAATGGAATCCCTTCGAGCGCTTCTCCTGGATCCAGCGGCGGATCGGCGTCCAATGGGTACAGATGGTGGCCTTCGCTGAGGCCGGCAGGGTCGCCCCTGCCTGGCAGTTCGGGCAGTGGTCCAGCGCCCTCAAGTGGGATGCCGGGCTGGGCGTGCGGTTCCAGGCCAAGGGCCTGGTGGCGCGGATCGACTTCGCCCGCTCCCGGGAGCAGACCGGGGTGCAGATGATGGTGGGGCACCCATTCCAGTTCTGATCAAGGACTGGGCCCGAGGCCAGGCAAGGTCGGCAGTCCAGCCGTTGGCTGGGGGTGTAGGTCCTATACAAGGGCCTGGAATTCAAGGACGTCGACCTGGGGGTCGCCGGCGTGCCGGTGGGCTGTTCCTTCACCGGCAGCGTCCAGGCCGACCTGGTGGTGCGGTTCCGGCAAGTAGCCCAACTCCGCCAGCAGAGTCTTCAGCGTGTCCGCGGAGCGGCGCAGCCCGGCCTGTTCCTGGGCATCCAACTGGATGGGCAGGAGCTCGCGGATCCCTTCCCGGGCGATGACTGCGGGCAGGCTCAGGCTGACCTTGGGGATGCCCAGGAAATCATCGATGTGGGAGGAAACGGTGTGCACGCTGTGCTCATTGCCGGCGATGGCCTCGAGGATGCTGCACACGGACAGGGCGATGGCGTAGTAGGTGGCGCCCTTGTGCTGGATCACCGCCTTGCCCGCGTTCTGCACCGCTTCCTGGATGCGCTTGCGGTCCCCGGGCCCCAGCGGAAGTCTTCCGGCAGGGGCGTACTGGGTGACGGGGATCTGTCCCAGGCTGGCCATGCTCCATACCGGCACGGCGGAATCCCCGTGTTCGCCGATGACGTAGGCGTGGACGTTGCGCGGGTCGATGGCGAATTCCCGACCAAGCAGGTAGCGGAAGCGGGAGGAGTCCAGCACGGTGCCCGACCCTATCAGCCGCTCCTTGGCGATGCCCATGCGCTGGAACACCACTTCGGTGAGGATATCCACCGGGTTGCTCACCATGATGACCTTGGCGTCCTGGTAGTGGGGCTGCATGCAGCGGACGATGTCCTCCATGATTCCCACGTTGGCCCGGGCCAAGTCCAGCCGGGTCTCCCCCGGCCGCCGGTTCCGGCCCGCCGTCACCACGATCACATCCGCGTCCCGCACCCCTTCATAGCCTTGGGCACGGATCTCCACGCTCTTGGAGAGAGAGACTCCGTGGCTCAGGTCCTCGGCCTCGCCCAGGGCTTTTTCCTGGTTGGTGTCGATGATGCTGATGGCGTCGCAGCCGCCCTTCACGAGCAGGGTGTAGGCCACCGTCGCCCCCACGTTGCCCGCGCCGATGATGGAAACTTTCATGTCTGACCTCCATGACAAGAATGATTGGCTTGGACAGCCTTCTAGGGGTCCAGCTTGGGGAATGGAGGATCCATGCGAGATCTCGCCCAGCAATTGTTAACCAACGCATTGCCAAGCGATCCATTCTCCCAACCGCCACCCAGCGCTTTATAGAGCGCCACCAAATGCAAAGCGACGGCCTGCCGGGATTGGGCCAGGCCATCCTGCGACAACAGCAGTTGCCGCTCTGCTTCCAGTACCTCCAAGTAGTTGATGGTTCCCATCATGTACCGACTGCGAGAAGCCTGGAGTGCCTGGCTCGCCAGATCGACGGCCTGGACCAGGCTCCTGTCATGCTCTTGCCCCTCGCGAAAGGCCGTCAGAGCGTCTTCCACATCGCGCAAGGCCGACAGGAGGGTGTACTGGTAGGCCAGAAGGGCCAGTTGCTCGTTTCCCATTTCATGGGCCGCCAAGGCGGCGGTCTGGCTGAAATCAGATAGATCCCGAATGGCCCCAGGGCGTCCGGGAAAGGATCGGCCAGTGCCGGCGATGGCGGCCGAGAACCTGGCCGAATCGTATGGGAAGCTTCCGGTAAGGGTAAACCTGGGGTAGTCATGGGCCAGGGCTGCGGCGGTGCGGGCGTTGGTGGCTTTGACCCATTGCTCTGCTCGGCGCACATCCGCGCGACAACGAAGAAGATTGGACGACAAGCCGGGTCCCATCAAGGAAGGAACGGCGGGCACCGGGCCATGCCTGTCAAGTTCGGCAGCAAGCGCGCCGGGGTCCTGGTCCAGCAGGAGGGCGATCGCATGTTCGAGCTTGGCGATCCCGTCTTGGATTGGTGTCACCTGGGCCCTGGTCAGTTCCAACTGGTTCTGGGCCCGCGAGAAATCCATGTCCGTGGCCAACCCCTGATGGGCAAGGGAGCTAGTCAGCTCAAGAACACCCTCCTGAATGACGAGGTTGTCGATCGCGAGCCCGGATCGATGCCACAGAATGCGCAGTTCCAGGTAATCCCGAGCCACCTCTGCCAGCAGGGAAACCATGGCATCGTTCCGCTCATCGGCTGGCGCCGCCCGATCGGTCGCGGTCCCGTGACGCCCCTGTACGGCAAACAGGGGAATCTCCCAGGTGGCATCGAACCCTTGCTGCCAGAAATCGGCCGGGGCCGCTGTTCCCTTCGGGCTTGAATGGCGTTCGCCTGGGTCCATGCTCAAGCGCGCCCTGGACGCGCGCACCCGGGAGGCCGCGACCCGCGGACTCAGGTTCTGGGCCTCGGCTCTTTCAAACAAACGCTCAAGTTCCGGATCATCCAGAGTCCTCCACCAATGGGTGCTGGCAGCATCAGCAGCGGAGGAGCTGACCGGAGCCTGCGAAGGCGTCTGGCCAGCGGTGAGACTGACCGGTGCACCCGCTGGCTTGGGGGCGGTGTCATTCGGGGCCACCAGGCAGGCCGTTTGCGCCAACAGGGCGCCCACCACCGGTAAGATCAACAACCTTGGTGCCCGGCGCTGGCGCGAAGGGTCCTCCCAAATAATTCCAGGCGGGACATTTGGGGAAAGAAGACCGATGAAGTACTTCATGATCGTCCCTTCCCAAAGCGCCAGGTGCCCTCCACGATCAGGGCCATGTCCGCGGTGTTCTCGTTGTTGGTGATGTTGTTCATATAGCGCAAGGTGAACACCAGGTTGGGTTTGCATACCCAATGGACACCCAGGTCGTGCTGAAGGGAGGACTTGCTCAGGCTATGCCCTGGCGAGGAGCGCGTGGCTCCGGTGAGATAAACCAGCTGGAAGAAGGGGCGCCAGGCGCTGGTGCGCCAACCCTCGATCATCGCGTGGGCCCCCAGCTGATCCCGGAATCCATATTCGTTGAACGTGCGGTTGCCGGATTGCCGGTGCACGCCACCGATCCCGAAATAGGTGTCCATGGATGCGTTGGGGGTCCATCGGCTGGTGAATTGGAGGCCCGAGTCCACCCCCGAGCGGGAATCGTACAGACTGGGAACCACCGCCGGCTTCACCTGGATGCTGGCGGCCAGGGACCAGGCACCACTGTCATAGAGGCTCTGGGTGAGTCCCAGCACTGGATCCAGCAGTCTTGAGCCGCCACTGTGGTCGGAGTATTCGGTCACCTTCCCATACTGGATCACGACAACCCGCACCTGGTTATGTTCTATGTAGTTGCGACCAGTCTGGTTGAACCCGAAGGTTTGGTGGGTCCAGTCGATCAGGCCGTCCTCGAAGCCGCCGGACCACCTGAGGACGGGCAACATGACCCAGGCCTCCCGGCCATCCCCCAATCCCGCACGTAGCCGAAGGGTGGTCAGGGTCGTTTCCATTTGGAAGAAGAAAATTAACGGGACCTTCCGGTTCTGCGCCGCAAACTGTTGTGCCTGGGGCAGGCTGATGCTGAGGCGCTGGGATGGGTTCCCTTGCTGCAGGGCATCCTTGATGAGGTCAGAGAACTCGAAGGTGTTGGCCTCCACGCACTGCAAATTCGCCTCGAAGGCGCCGGCCGGCAGGACGTCGGGCGGGGCCGGTACGTAGGTGAGCGTCTCCAGATTTATGGGAAATTGGTCCCGGGTGGGGGCCGGCCCCAGGTGTCCTGGCTCCTGGCTCTGGGCGGCCACGGTCAGGGTCAATGTCAGCAGAACGGTCCCTGCAACTCGCATGATTCAGATCCGGATGTTAGGTTAGGAAAGTTCGTCGTGGCATGGCCTCGTGAACCACCTCCGCTTCACGCCGGCCAGAAGGAGGCAGGACCGATGCCAAGATGACCGTTCAAACTATTTATAGTAATTTCAATTCTTACATCGATGGTTGGGCCCAGGAGGCGGCCCGGGCGCGATGGCCGTGGCGAAATACCGCCGCGGCTGACCGCATGCCGCCTCCCTCCGGTGTCGCCCGGTTCTGACCGAAGGCCTCCCCGCGCATGACCCTGAACTCAAGCTTCAAAAAAATCGGGAATTCCCGAGAATAGAATGAAGGTCGAAATAAAGACATGAGGTCGAAATTTCGCCATCTGGTTCGTCACCATGAAGAACTTGAGAAAAAAATTCCAAATGTAAACTATGATAGTATTTGGCTTACTCTTGAATGGCCTAGCCGGCGCAGATCCTGCATGGGAACGCAGTGCCCTTTCCGGGGAGGCATTCCGATCTACCAGTGCCGCCACTCCCGATCGCCGGGGCGACCAGGCTCCGGATCAGAACAACTGTGGGATCACCTCAGGAGATTTGCCCAGGGTGATGAAGTCTTCGTGCACTCCATGGACCGTCTGGCCCGCAATCTAGCCGATCTGCTCCACCTAGTTACCGACTTAACCGGCAAGGGCGTCAAGGTCACATTCCAGAAGGAGTCCCTGACCTTCACGGGTGAAGACAGCCCGATGGCCACCATGATGCTGTCCATCATCGGGGCCGTTGCCGCCTTTGAGCGTTCAATGATCCTGGAGCGCCAGCGGGAAGGCATCGCGATTGCCAAGGCCAGGGGTGCCTAGAAGGGCAGGAAGCCGTCCCTCACCCAGGACCAGGCCGACCAGCTCCGGGCGAAAGTTCTGGCGGGCGAGAAGAAGGCGGTGCTCGCTCGGGAGTTCGGCATCAGCCGGGAAACCCTGTACCAATATTTGCGGGTGGGTTGACCTGGACTGGCGTCTGCCCAGGCTCGGGGACGCAAGGGCGGTGCCCCCTTCAAGATGACTGCCGGCAAGGTCCGGTTGGCCCAGGCCGCTATGGGGAAGCCCGAAACCATCGTCGGGGTCCTGGGCAAGGAACTCGGCGTTGCCCACCAGACCCTGTACCGCCATGTCGGCCCTGATGGGTCTCTGCGAAAAGATGGGCAGAAGCTTCTTCAGTAGTCGGTTGTGGGCTGGTCGCAGGGCCGGGCTGTGTGCCGGGGTCCATGACCATGGAAGGGCTATTGCCACCAGACAGTTCCAACCCCGGCAACGGACTTCGCTCGCCCTTCGGGTCCGCGACCTTCCCGCACCCAGGCCTTCGGTTGGAAATCGCGGACGATTTCCACAACGCCCCCTCCCCAGCCATCAACAGCAGGCCCTACCCACACGATTCAGCGAGGAGGCGGAAAATCCCGGCCGGACGATCCGATGGGGGCAGGGGTGTTCCTGAAATCATGCCTCCATGTGACTGAAGGCCAGCAGCACAGATTCTTTCAGACAACCTTCGCTCTCCTCATCGGCGCTGACATATTCAGCCTTCGCCGAAAAAGTGAGGTTGTTGGATTCGTAAACGGTGATTAACACTTTCGCTTTTCCTTTGTGCTCGCTATCCGTGCTCGCGGTTATCTGAAGATTGATGTCATTCGCGGGCAACAATAGACTGGCCGTTAATTTCTCGCGGTCTACTTCAATCGTCGCGCCTGAATACTCAAGCTCCTTCCAAAATTTATTTCCGAGGCCATGAACCAAAATCTGTTTCAATCCTGCGAGGGATTTTTCAAGTTTTTCATTATCCTTTCTTTGTTCAATTTTGATTTTTTCTAACTTCTCCTTTTTTGCCCCATCGATCATAGCGAGGAGCTTTTGGGTGATAGGCATAATCCCTCCTTGGTTGGATTTCAATGCAAGGTTATCAAATGCGAAGACTCCAGGATGTGAAAACGAAACGACAACTTGATGATCGCTTGGTGCAAATCTTCTCGGGCTCAAGGGGACCGGCTGACTATGGCATACCTGAAGCGGGATCGATGGGCCCAGGTCGCGGGCCCTGGGGTTCACCCGGCCCAATTCGCCCTGGCGACGGCCCGCTTCATGCCCGATCCCTTTGGGACGGCGAAATACTCCGGGGAGGATCCCAAAACCCTTCGGGAACTGGAGGTGATGGCTGGATCCGCACCGAATTCGATGGCGCGGAATCCATCGGAATGAATACGAATGAGGGTCGTTCTTGGGTTGAAGGTTGCTGACTGGACCGGAAGATCAACGGTAGGCACCGCCTGACTCGCCAGAGGGGTTCCTCGGGAATCTTGGGCATGGAGATACCTTTCCTGCGGGTCGGGGCCTTTGGGCCTAGTTGGATCAGGCAGCATGTCGTCCACCCCGAAAGGGAATGCCCCTGACCTGTCATGGCCGTCCGCCGAGTGCCGCGACGGAGCTGAAGTCGGCACTGTCATCCGGATGGCGCGGTTGCGTGGCCTTTCTCATGTGCCTGTGGTTCGCCAGTACCTCGCGCTAATAGGTCCTGGTCTGGCTCCTGAGACCCGGCCACGCCGGGTCCAACCCTCTCCGGAGGACGCCGTCGGGGCCAAGCACCCGGCCCTTGCAGTTGTCGCGCAGCTGAAGTTCCGGCATTTCAATGACCTGGGCACCCGGATCGTGGTGGCCATGGACGCCCTGGCTGTCTACGTGAACGCCAACAACCCCATCGCCAAGCTGGGCCTGGAGCAGGTGGACGCCATCTTCTCCAGGGACCGGAAAGCCGGGTACGGCCGGGCGCTGGACACCTGGGGGGAATTGGGCCTGACCCTGGAATGGGCCACCCGGGCCATCCAGCCCTACGGTCGGGACGAGAACTCCGGGACCCGGGCCTTCTTCCGGGAGCACGTGCTGAAACAGGGCGAGTTCAAGACCGTCGTCAAGGAAGTGCCTGACCAGTTCGCCCTGGTGGAGGCTGCCGCCATGGACGCCTCGGCCATCGCCTACGGGCCGGTCCAGCACGCGCTGCGGATGGTCAAGGCCGTGCCCATCGTGGATTTCCACGCCATCGATCCGATCCTGCCCGCGGTGGAGAACATCCTCAACGGCAAGTACCCCCTGGCCCGCTTCCTTTACATCTACGTGAACGTCCGGCCGGGCCAGGCCGCTGATCCCATGATCAAGGAGTTCCTCCGCTTCGTGCTCTCCCGCCAGGGACAGAGCGATGTAGCCAACTTCGGGGCGATTCCGCTCCCCGCTGACCTGGCCAGTATCAACCTCGCCAAGTTCAGGTCACGGTCATCAGCTCCCGGCACTGGGCCACCAGCTCATCGGAGGTGAACGGCTTGCGCAGGGCCGGGACGCCAAGGGCGCGCAGTTCCCGATCCTGGGGCAGGCTGCCGCTGTCTCCGGTGATCACCAGCACCTTGGGCATGAGGGCGGGACGGAAATCCCGGATCCAGCCGAGCACGGCGAACCCGTCCAGGCCCGGCATGCGGATGTCGGTGATCACCAGATCGAAATGGGCCCTCTCGAGCCGCTGGATGGCCTCCCGCCCGTCATGGACCTGCTCGACCCGGCAGCCCAGCCGGGCCCTCAGCAGTTCGTGCACCAGGCTGGTGATGTACTCCTCGTCATCGATGACCAGCACCTCCAGGCGCGGCGCAAGCTGCGCAAGCTCGGCGACGGGTTCCAGGCGCTGCGCGGACCCGGCGGGCTCCGGGGCCGCCGGCTCCTGGCCGAGGGCCAGCGGGAGCAGGACGGTGAACACGGTCCCCTCGCCGGGAACGCTGCTCACCGCGATCTCGCCCCGGTGCTGGCCCACGATCCCCAGGCAGACGCTGAGGCCGAGCCCGGTGCCCCGTTCCGCCGACTTGGTGGTGAAGAAGGGGTCGAAGATCCGGTTGAGCTTCTCGGGAGGGATGCCGTGGCCGGTGTCCTGGACCGAGAGTTCGGCCATGGCGCCCCGCACCGCCACCCGCACCTGCAGGTCCTTGCGAGTGGTGTGCTCCATGGCGTCGATGGCGTTGATCATGAGGTTGATCAGCACCTGCTTGATCTGCACCGCGTCGGCCAGGATCCGCACCCCTTCGGGCACCTGGAGCGCCAGCTTGGCCTCCGAGGAGCGCAGCCGGAAGCGCATGATCGAGACCGCCTCGTCCAGCACCGCCCCCAGGTCGACCTGGCGCAGCTCCATGGTGGCCGGCCGGGAGAGCTGGAGCAGCTGGCGGATGATCCGCACGGATTCCTGGGCGCTCTTGGTGATCATCTGGCAGTAGTTAAGCAGCGCGGCCTGGTCGCCCGCGGCCTCCAGCCGCCCCGTGAGCAGCTCCGCGTAGCCCAGGACCGGGGAAAGGGTGTTGTTGAGCTCGTGGGCGATCCCCCCCGCCAGGGACTCGAACAGCGCGGTCTTGTCGCTGAGGGCCATGCGCCGCTCCACCGCCCTCTGTTCGGTGATGTCCTGGAGAATGGTGCAGATCTGCCCGGTCTCGCGGACCAGGGAGGTGTGGAACTTGAACAAACGCTCGCTGCCGGCGGGCAGGCGGAGCTGGAACTCGTCCGCGTGGCTGCCGGAGGCCAGGGCGCCCGATTCGTGCAGGCGCAGCAGGTCCACGAAGGCCTCGCGGTGCTTGGGGGGCATCAGCCCGGCCAGGTCGGGCATGGCCCCACCATCGCCTTCGAACATGGCCTGGAGCCGCTCGTTGCAGGTGTCGATCCGGCCGTCGGCATTGAGCAGGGCCACCGCCAGGGGGCTGTGCTGGAACAGGGTCTCGTAGCGTCCCTGGGACTGCCGGAGCTGGTGGAGGCTGCGGAACGATTCCTGGTTCTTGGTCAGCAGCTCCTGCCGCTGGCCTTCGGCCAGGCGGAACTGCTCGGCCACCAGGGCCGACTGGGCCCGGACCAGGGCGGGGACCGGGATGATCCCCAGGAACCGGCCCTCCGGATCCACCAGCGGCACGTCCTGGTAGAAGGCCTCCCCGGCCCGGGACAGGGCCTGCCCCAGCAGGTCGAGCAGCGGCGTGGCGGGGGTGGCCACCAGGCAGCCCGGGAGCAGGTGGTTCTGGATGGGATGCTCGCTGTGCAGGGCGAACCCGTAGCGGGTGCCCAGCAGGACGCCCAGGTGGGCGCGGGAGATCAGGCCTGCGTAGCGGCCATTGTCCACCACGGCCACGAACGTGCGGGAGTGGTCGCGAAAGCCGCGGTGGACCTGCTCGACGGTCAGGCCGATCTGGACGGATTCCCGGTGCTCCACCAGTTCGGCCAGATCAGTCACGTCCCTGGCGCCCAAGGGGGAACAGGTTTCGGACTCCGGCGGTGACGGCATGACACCATCTTCGGCCAGGCGGGGAAACAAGGGCGGACCGGGCCGTAACATCTGCGTAACGATTGCCCCGGTGGCTCGTAAACCGAGGCCTGGCTTGGGTCTGGCGAGGTATCATGAACGTGTCCATCACCGGAGGGCGCCATGGTCATTCTGTCCGTTCCCTCGCCAGCGCCGGCTTCGTCGTGACGCGACCTTCTGGGGCGGACGCCATCATCATCGGCGCCGGCGTGGTGGGCTGCGCCATCGCCCACCACTTGGCCGAGGCGGGGATGAAGCCTCTGGTGCTGGAACGCCGGGGGATCGCCCAGGCCGCCACCAGCCGCGCCGCAGGTCTGCTCACCCGGGCCCGGCTCCAGCCCTGCCTTGCGGTCCTGGTCCGGCAGACCTACGAGGATCTGCGCACCCTGGAGGCGGAAGGCGGCGAGGACCTGGGGGTCCGGCGGACCGGAAGCCTGTATGTGGGCACCTCCGAACCAGCGCTGCGGGCCAACCGGGAGCTGATGGCCCAAGCCGCGGCCCAGGGCGAGAAGGTTCTGCGGCTCTCACCGCCCGAAGCCCTGGAGCGGGCCGGCTGGCTGCACCTGGAAGGTGGTGAAGAACTGTATTTCATGCCCGAGGATGCGTTCATCGATGGCTATGCCCTCGCCTCTGCCTACGCCAGGTCCGCGCGCAGGAAGGGGGCGAGGATCCTGGAAGACCACGCCGTGCTGGAGATTCTGGTGGACCGGCAGCGGGTGGGCGGGGTACGGACCGCCAAGGGCCTGCTGGCCAGCCCGGTGGTGGTGGATGCGGCCGGCGCCTGGGCGAACCTCCTGGCCTGGCCCGCCGGCGCCGCCATTCCCATGGCTCCGGTCCGGAGCCACTACTGGATCACGGCCCCGGACCGGCGATTCCGGCCGGACATGCCGTTCCTGATCCTCCCGGATGCCAGGGCCTACGCCCGGCCCGAAGGGGAAGGGCTGCTGTTCGGTTTCCGCGAAGCCCAGAGCGTCCATGCGGATCCCCGGGAACTCCCGGCCGACCTCCGGGGGCATGAAGTCGCCGGAGACCCCGGCGGCTGGGCCAGCATGGAAGAGGGCGCTCCGGCCTTCCAGCGGTTCCTGCCCGGTTTCGCGGAACTGGCGGTCGCCCACTATATCTCTGGATACTCCACCTATGTGCCCGACGGGATGCTCGCGGTCGGGCCGCTGGCCGCAGCGGCGGGCCTGTTCTCCGCGGCGGGATGCAGCGGCGGCGGGGTCGCCACGGCGGGCGGGGTCGGCAGGGCGCTGGCCCAGATGATCACCGGGAGCCGGCTGGATTTCGACCTGAAGCCTTTCGACCCGGCGCGCTTCGGCGCCTTCGACCCGTTCAGCGCGGAGTGGGGCCGGCGCTGCGCCGGCGCCCGGTCGCACAAGACGTCCGGCTGAGCGGGGCCCGGGCGCGAAGTTACCTTCAGGGCACTGGATCGTCATGGGGATTGCCTAGTCTGGAGGCTGCGGCAAGGCAGAGCATCCGGCTGCCTCCTCCAAACGAATTCAGCCAATGGGAAGGATGCCACCCCCCATTCGCCCATGCGCCATCGGAGACACCAAGCATGCTCGCTTCCGACCACCACCGGATGAAGCTCGAGAGCAACCAGCAGGGGATCATCTTCTCCTTCAATGGTTTCATTTCCGAAGGCATTCTGTTCGCCCTGGGGGATGCCTTGAAGAAGAAGATGTCCCAGGATGATACCGATGTCTGCACCATGAAGCGGGTCTTCTCGGTATTCGTGGAGCAGGCCCAGAACATCATCCGCTACTCGGCGGAAACCCTGGCCAAGGCCGGCCAGGAGGCCAACCGCATCAGTTCCGGCGTGATCACGGTGGGCAGCGAAGCCGGGCGCTTCTTCGTGGTCTGCGGCAACGTCATGCGCAGGGAGGAGGCCCTCCCGCTCCAGGCCCGCCTGGAGAAGATCCGCAATCTGGACCCGGCAGGGATCAAGGCCTTCTACCTGGACCGGATCAGGAATGATCCGGATCCGGACAGCCTGGGCGCGAGCCTGGGCCTCATCGAGATCGCGCGCCGGGCCAGCGAGCCGATCCAGTACGACTTCCTGGACATCGACGAGTTGAACACTTTCTACTGCATGAAGGTCTTCATCTGATACCGGAGGTTCCCGTGGAAAACATGTTCATCCCCGCCATGGAACGATCGCCGGAGGTGGATTTCCGTTTCCTGGAGAACCGCCTCTCGCTTCGTGGCGAGGCGTATCCCGAAGATCCGGCAGCCTTCTTCGGTCCACTCCTGAAGCGGCTGAGCGCGCACTGCGAAGCCATCAGGGGGCAGGAACTGCAGGTGGAGTTCCGGCTGGACTATTTCAACACCAGCAGCGCCAAGGCGCTGATGAACATGATCCAGATCCTGGAGAACGCCGTGCGGGCAGGGACCCGGGTGACCCTGCGCTGGTGCTTTCAGAAGGATGACGAAGTGATGCGCGAATTCGGTGAGGACTTCTCCATGGAGCTCGAGCATGTCAACTTCCAGCTTGTTGAAATCTGAGGTGTTCGGGCTGTTCGACCACGAGGACGAGGTGCTCCGACGGGCGGCCTGTTTCCTCGATGAGCACCCCGAGGATTTGCCGGGGTTGCAGGCCACCGCCCGGGATCTGTTCCAGGCCTTCCAGCAGAGCGCGCGTGAGCAGAAGCGGCTCATGCGGGCCGGGGACCGCCAACAGGAGCAGCTTCGCATGATAGGCCAGGAACTGCGGGAGAAGTCCATACTGCTAGAGGAGCAGACTCGGCACCTGCGCATCCTCAACACCGAACTGGCCCATGAGGTGGAGACCCGGAAGACCCTGGAAGTGGAACTGCGCATCCTGGCCACCACCGATCCCCTGACGGGCGCATACAACCGCCGCCGGCTGCTGGAACTTGGCGAGTACGAGTGCCTGCGGGAAGCCCGCAACCGGCGCGGGATGAGCCTGCTGGCCCTGGATATTGACCACTTCAAGCGGGTGAACGACAGCCACGGCCACGGGGTGGGCGACGAGACCCTGGTGCGCTTCGTTCAGGCGTGCAGCTCCTGCCTGCGGGCCATGGACACCCTCGGCCGCTCCGGCGGCGAGGAGTTCGCCGTCCTGCTGCCGGAGACGGTCCTGGCCGACGCCAGCGAAGTGGCGGAGCGCATGCGCGGCGCGGTGGAGCGATGCGTGATGAACGCCGCCCTGGACACGTTCCGGGTCACGGTGAGCATCGGGGTCGCCCAGCTCCGGGAAGGGGAGAGCTTCGAGGCCCTCATGGCCCGGGCGGACCTCCTGCTGTACGGAGCCAAGGACGCCGGCCGCAACCGGGTGCACGCCGGGCAGTGAGAATTCATTCCGGGGAGACGGAACTGTCACACCGGCATGGGAGGTTGAATCTGGAGGGTGGAATGACCGTCACCGTGAGTCCGCAGGAACCAAAGGCCCACGAGGGGGAGGCCGAAGTCAAGTTTGCCCCGCGGCGGAACTTTTTAGTGGAAATTGG
>PLUC01000136.1 GCA_003165415.1 Holophagaceae bacterium | reverse complement strand
CGGACGAAAAGTCCAAACTGCAGGCGAGGGCGTGTCGGCAAACCAGTTTGCCGACACGCCCTCGCCTGGGCTGGGCATAATCACAATCTGGCCTTGATCCCCGGGGGATCCCATCGCCGAGGTGCCCATGCGTTATCTCATCACCAACCTGCCCCTGGAACTGGGAGAGGAACGGAAAGCCCTGGACGCGATCCTGGCCTGCGTCCTGGGGGGCCGCCCCGAAGAGTACGCCGAGCCCAGCCTGGAACGGCTCAGCCTGGACGCCCGGCACAAGGGCTCCATCCGGTTCCTGGCCGCCCTGGCCTTCCGCACCGGCCGGCCCATGGAGGGGCTGCGGCTGCCGCCCGGAACCCGGCTGGAACCGACCCCGGAGCCGGTGGTCTGGTCGGTGGCCCCCGCGCCCCGCCGGCCGCGGGTGGTGATCGTGGGCAGCGGCCCGGCCGGGACCTTCTGCGCCCTGCGCCTGCTGGATTATGGGATCATGCCGATCCTGCTGGAGCGCGGCGCGCCCATGAGTGAGCGGGTGCGGGCGCTGGCCGGCCTGTGGCGGGACGGCGTGCTGGACCCCTCCGCCAACGCCCAGTTCGGCGAAGGCGGGGCGGGCACCTTCAGCGACGGCAAGCTCACCACCCGCATCGGCCACCCGGCAATCCGCTACGTCATCGAGACCTTCGTCCGCTTCGGCGCCCATCCCAAGGTGCTCTACCTGGCCCGGCCCCACGTGGGCACCGACGTGATCCGCAAGTGCTCGGTGCTGATCCGCAAAGAGGCCGAAGCCCGGGGCGCCGTGTACCGGTTCCGGGCCCGGCTCGCGGACCTGCGCTTCCGGGACGGGGCGGTGGCGGCGGCGGTGCTGGATTCCGGCGAGGAGATCCCCTGCGACGCCCTGGTGCTGGCCCCCGGGCACAGCGCCAGGGACACCCTGGAGATGCTGCACGGCCTCGGCGTCGCCATGCGCCAGAAGGCCTTCGCCATGGGGGTCCGGGTGGAGCACCCCCAGGACCTCATCGACCATTCCCAGTACGGGCCGAGCACGGGCCACCCCAGCCTGGCCCCGGCCGACTACAAGCTGGTGTGCAACCTCGGCCCGGCCCGGGCCGCCTACTCCTTCTGCATGTGCCCCGGCGGCGAGGTGATCCAGTGCGCCTCCGAGCCCGGCGGGGTGGTGGTGAACGGCATGAGCAACGCCAAGCGCGACTCGGGCTTCGCCAATTCCGGGCTGGTGGCCAAGGTCAACACCTCCGACTTCGGTTCCGACCACCTGCTGGGCGGCATATACTTCCAGCGCAAGTGGGAGCAGGCCGCGTTCCGCGCCGCCGGCGAGACCTACGGCGCCCCGGCCACCAGTGTCCAGGATTTCCTCAAGGGCCGGGCCAGCGGCCAGCTGCCAGCCACCAGCTTCCGTCCCTTCGCGGTGCCCGCCGACATCGCCACCTGCCTGCCCGGGTTCGTGCTGGAGCAGCTGCTGAGCGCCATCCCCGATTTCGACCGCAAGCTGCACGGCTTCACCAGCCGCCAGGCCCTGCTGCTGGCCATCGAGAGCCGAACCAGCAGCCCGGTGCAGATGCTCCGCGGCGACAACGGCGAGTCGGTGAGCCATCCGGGGCTGTATCCCTGCGGCGAGGGCGCCGGGTTCGCCGGCGGCATCACCTCGGCGGCGGTGGACGGCATCCGGGTGGCGGAATGGATCGCCCAGAAGCACGGGGCGCCGGCGTTCCTGCCGTTCCAGCGGAACGTGAAGGCGGGGGAATACGCCACGGAGTATTAAACCCGTTACAGTAGAAGTGAGCGGCCACCGCATCGACTAGGGGCCGCTCCCTTTTTGTGACGGACCCCATGGACCTACTGGACGAAATCAAGCGCCGGCGCACCTTCGCCATCATCAGCCACCCGGACGCCGGCAAGACCACCCTCACCGAGAAACTGCTGCTCTACAGCGGCGCCATCGACCGGGCCGGGTCGGTGAAGGGCCGGGAAGGCTCCGGCCACGCCCAGTCCGACTGGATGGCCATCGAGCAGGAGCGCGGCATTTCGGTCACCTCCGCCGCCATGCAGTTCGAGTACCAGGACCACGTCATCAACCTGCTGGACACCCCGGGCCACCAGGACTTCAGCGAGGACACCTACCGCGCCCTCACCGCCGCCGACAGCGTGGTGATGCTGCTGGACTGCGCCAAGGGCGTGGAGGAGCAGACCAAGAAGCTGTTCCGGGTGGCCAGCGAGCGCGGCCTGCCCATCTTCACCTTCGTCAACAAGCTGGACCGCCCGGGCCGGGAGCCGGTGGAGCTCATCGACGAGGTGGAGGAGCTGTTCGGCCTGCACGCGGTGCCCATGACCTGGCCCATCGGCTCCGGCACGGATTTCAAGGGCGTCTACGTGCGCGCCACCGGGCAGATCCAGGTGTTCGAGCGCACCAAGGCCGGGCGCAAGGCGAGGGTGGCGGGGCAGGGCACCCTGGAGGATCCGGAGGTGCTGGCGCTGCTGTCCGCGCAGGAGCTCAAGCAGCTGCGGGACGACATCGAGCTCATGGACCACGTGCTGCCGCCCTTCGACCGGGAGGCGTTCCTGGCCGGACGCCAGTCGCCCATGTTCTTCGGCAGCGCCATCAACAATTTCGGGGTCGCCGAGTTCCTGGAGGAGTTCCTGGACATGGCCCCGTGCCCCCACGCCAGGCCCCTGGCCGGCGGCGGCGAGATCGCGGTGGAAGCCCCGTTCACGGCCTTCGTGTTCAAGGTCCAGGCCAATATGAACAAGGCCCACCGGGACCGGGTGGCCTTCGCCCGGATCGTCTCGGGCCACTTCCAGCGGGGCATGGACGCGCTGCACGTGCGCGGCCAGAAATCCATCAAGCTCAACTACCCGCACATGTTCTTCGGCCGGGAGCGGCTGATCGTGGATGAAGCCTTCCCCGGCGACATCCTCGGCCTCATCAACCCGGGCCTGTTCCGCATCGGCGACGTGCTCTCCGCCGCCGGCCCGGTGGAGTTCCACGCCGTGCCGCGGTTCTCCCCGGAGCAGTTCTCGGCGGTGCGCCTGGCCGACCCCGGCGGGCGCAAGGGCTTCCTCAAGGGGGTCCAGCAGATCGCCGAAGAGGGCGTGGTGCAGGTGTTCTGGCCCAGGAGCGGCGCGCCGCTGCCCATCCTCGGCGCCGTGGGCCGGCTGCAGTTCGAAGTGCTCCAGCACCGCCTCAAGAACGAGTACGCCTGTCCGGTGATCATGGAGCCCAGGAACTTCCAGATGGCCCGCTGGCTGCAGGGCGGCTGGCCTGAGCCCAGCCGTTTCTGGGGCGAACTGGTGGAAGATTCCGACCGCAACCCGGCTATCCTGTTCGAGAACGACTGGCAGCGGCGCACCACCATGGAGAAGAACCCCGGCCTTGGGTTCCTGGACCACCCCGCCTGATCCGCAAGTTTACACATTTTTCCCCGGCGATCCGTTATCCTTAGCTCGGATCCACCTTCATCCGATAAATCTCCCAGTGGGAGCCATCCATGCGTCAGGAAATCAAACCGGAGGATCTGATCGTCACCGAGCAGGACGGGACGCGCCGGATCAACCACGACGTGCTGGAATCCTACGGGCTGTTCAACCTGCCCAAGTCCATCATGCGCAGTGCCCTGATGGTCTACTACGACAACGCCGCCCGCCAGGGACGGCTCGCCGCCCTGACCGTGCGCACCTTCATCGGCCTGGCCAGTTCCATCACCCGCTTCCCCAAGCAGGTGGCCATCAACTTCACCCGCGGCGCGGCCTACCGCAGGAACATGCGCATGCTCAGGCGCTACAGCCGCTGACGGGCGGCAGGGCCCTTCCAGGTGATCATTTTCCCAGCGGGGCCGCCGCAACCTTGGTCTCACCTTGGTTCTCCGGCGCCGGCGCTCTGCCGGCCAGCATGATGGCGTAGGGCATCGCCCTGGCCACGCGCACCCGTTCGGCGAAAACCACCTTGGCTGGCCCGCGGGAACCGCGACGGCGCCCAGGGGCGGATGGCCTTGGCCTGGAAGCATGTTATAAATTTCAAATTTAATACAAAATATTCATGAACCTTTTGGCTGGCCCAAGCACTTTCGAGGAGACCTCGCTCGCCCACTCCCGGGCGACGGGTTGGCAAGTGCCCCCGAGCAGCCTTGAACCGCTCGTCCCATAGGAAACCCATGACCGCACTGAAAAGTCTTCTGCTCCTGACCCTCTGGGCCGCCCCTGCGCTGGCCATGAAGCCGGCCGTACGGCCGCCTGAGCCACGCCCCGCCGGCGCGGGAATCCCCGATGCCCATGATCGTTCAAACTAGGCCTTTCGTGCCATCGCCACCGAAAACCCAACCCCTCCATGGAGTCATGTCATGAAATTAAGTCAACTGATCGTCCCCATCGCCCTGGTGGCGGCTGCGCTTCCAAGCCACGCCGAACCTAATCTCGTTATCCGCCCCAGCGGTTTTTCCCTCTCCGCGGATGATGGGACGCGATGGAGCCTGCTCCTGTCCACTCATGGCAATAGAACCCTGAGATGGGACTTCCGCAACGGGCATTCCTGCATCTTCCGGCAGTTGGGCCCAGAGATGGATATCGAATCCCCTTTCGGCAAGGGTAGGGCCACCGTCGTGAACACAGGCCCACGCTTCGAACTTCAGCATGACGCCCCAGGTTGCAAGAATTTGAGCACGTTCTGTTATATGTCCCCCAGCCCGGCGGCTGACCGGGGAGCGGTCGGGTTCTTGATGGGGTTTTCCAAATCGATGTTCCCTGCGCCCGCGTCCTTCCCGGAAATCACGGACCTCCTCACTGAACGTGCTGCCGCTGGTGGAACCGCCCTTGAGCAGTCCTGCGCGGAGATCCTGAAGGACCACTGGGCGGAGACCTGCCATCAATTCGGCCTGGCCCCCCCGGCCGATCTGGTCCATCTCATGGATCGCTTCGAGGGTGCCTCACTAAGGCCCGAGACCGTCCCGGCCACGGACCTGGAAGTTGCTCCCGCGCCCGTGCCCCCCTCAAGACGGTCTTTGGGCCCCCTGGATGTAAACGCCATCGGTGGATCGCCGGACCGGCCGAAGCCTGCCGCCACCAAGGGAGGCATCAAGCCCGCGACAGCCGTCAAGTCGCCGGAACCGGCCGCTGCCGCCGCCAAGCCCGCTAGGGAGGAGAGGAAAGCCCGCAGGGTCACCGATGAGAACTCGGCGCCGCGTTAAGGACGAAGCAGGACATGGCTTGAAACCAAGTTGATTCATTTTTTATTTATCCCAGATGAGGCAATGATGCCTCCCCCTCCCGGAAAGCGTTCCCATGTTGAAAACTCGACCTTATCTTGCATCGGCAGCGTTGCTGCTGTCCTTGGCGGCCGGCAGCGCGGCCATGGCCACGAACACCCCCAAGGCTCCGGCTGAAGAGACAAAGGCTCCGGCGCCTCCCGCGCGGCTCAGTGCTTCCGCCGCGGCGGCTGCCGCCAGCGAAGACAGAGCGGCCTCTGCTGTCAAGATGATTCCTTTTGTGGAACCCCCCGCCGTCCGCAGCATGAATCCGGATTGTAGATCCATGCCAGGCTCCCTGTCTGCCGGGAGCGCCAATCTGGGCCACTACTTGAAAGAACGGCTCGGTGCGGATGCCAAGTTGGTGGGAACCGATTTCAACCTCGGGCCCATTGCTCCCCTTGGCGCCATGACCATGGTGGGCACGGACACCCCAGGCGGCGCGCCGGAGTTCCTGATCCTCACCAGGACAGACCCTGCTTGGGGCGGGGACGCCATCCTCAGCCATTTGCGCCTGGCAGATGGAGAGGACGTTCGAGACATCCAATGGGTCCATCCTGAGTTGGTTCTGGCCGCCATGGGCGAAGGGACATTGCGTTTCATCACCGTCAGTTCCTCCCGTGAGATGAAAGTGCATGGCACCTTGCCGCCTCTGCACACCGCAACGGTCCGGGAAATCGCCATAAACCATGGGAACCGGGCCCAGTTCGCATCGGGCGGCTATGACCGCATCTTGAACCTGGTCGATCTGGAACGGCCCGATGCCCTTCAGTCCATCAAGCAGGAGGGAGTCATCGGCTCGATCCGATGGCCCCTGTGCAACCAGAACGTGTGCCCAAGCCTCACCCTCGACGATGGAACCTTTCTCATCTATGACACCCGGACCCGGCCCATCGGCCCGCCCGCCTTCAAGGCCACCATGGGCAAGAAAGAGCTTTTCTCCCATGACCGCTATACCGACCACAACGTTGTTCTGGGCTTCGGTGACGGGGAAATCCAGCATATCGATGTGCGCGTCACGGATCGCGTTCTCCACAAGGTTCAGGATCCGTTCGTCGAGGCCATCGGCGCAATGCGCTGGTCCCCGGACGGCGGAACCCTTATGGTCTCTGGCATTCCGGGTGTGACCATCTGGAGGGTGAAAGCCGATGGGTCTCTTGGAATCCTGGGCCACCAGCGACCAGGCACAGGAAAGCCAGGGGGTGAATTGACGGCGTATAACGCTGATTTCAGTGACGCAAGCAGCATCGTCTGGACGGCCGGCGCCGCCATGGGAACGACGCATTACTAGGGCCCGCAGAAATGCCTGCCAGGCTCGTTCTGGATCGAGCAAGCCTCAATCCAACCCCTCTATGGAGTCATGTCATGAAATCGAGTTGTCTGCTCGCCCCCATCGTGCTGATGGCGGCTGCTCTCCCGAGCCACGCCGAAGCCGTGCTTTATACCCTTGCCAGAGGTTTTCACCTCACCGACGAAACAGCCAGCTTGACCCTGACGAAGCATGACGATAGGACCCGATCCATACAGGTGAAAGTCGGCGAGCATGCCTGCACCTTCAGGCAGCAGCACGGGACCATCGAGGTCCGGCAGGACGCGCCCGGGGCTCCCAGTCTGATAGCTTTCTGGTACGTGACTCCCAACCCCGAGATGGATCGGAAAGCCGCCGAATTCATGAAAAGGTTTTGCGATCAGCGGTCCGCTTCGGCCGGGTTCGTCCCGGCTTTCACGAGCACCTTGGACCAGCGCGCCGCGGAGGGAGCTGCCCTGCCCGGGACCAGCCCGGATCCGGACCAGGAGCGGGTGCTGATCCTGCAGAAGCACTGGGCCAAAGCCTCCGGGCAATTCGGCCTGGGCTCCGTGGCCGACCTGACGGCTTTCATGGATGACTACCTGAGCGCCGGATCCAGGCTGGAAGCGGCCGTCGCGCCAAAATAACCCTGACAGTTCGGTAATGCCCCGGCATAAGGAGCCGTAACGGAAGCATCCGAGGTGTCCAAGTTGTTTTGCCACGGCTCCTAAGGGCAAGCAGCCCAGCAGTCATCCCGGGCCCCCTCACGGGGGCCCGTTCAGTTGCCGCACCAGGGCACCAGGAAGTCCCCGGAATCCCCTTCGAGGAGGTCGACCGTCCCGGCCGCCAGCCGGATGGAGCGGCCCCGCAGCGGGATCCGGAACGGCCGGAGGGTCTCTCTCAGGGCCGCCAGCTGGGTAGGGGTGAGGCCCGGCGCCTCGGCGATGGCTTCCGAGACCAGACAGATGCCATGGGCGCCCAGGGGCGCGGCCGTTTCGGGAAAGGCGATCTCCCCCTCCACCACGCCGAAGGCCGCCAGGACCATCCTCAGCCGCAACGCTTCATTCCACGGGTTCAGGATCGGTTTCATGTCCACCCTCCCTCAGCAGAAGGTAGCCAGCGTCCGGCGAGGAAGAAATTGCAGAATTAAAGATCTTTAAACTCTGCAAAGCCCATGCCTGGAGGCTGCCCTGCCCGGGGAGGCTCAGCCAATGGCCGTAGGTCGGATAAAACCGGCTGGCAGGCTGAAAAAAAATATTTTTGCCTCAGAAAAGAGGATGGATCAGCTTGAGTACTCCGGCCGCGATGAGGAAACTGCAGGGGATCGTCAGGATCCAGGCCACGAAGATGTTCCCGGCCACCCCCCAGCGCACGGCGGAGGCGTTCATGCTGGCGCCCACGCCCATGATGGCGCCGGTGATGGAGTGGGTGGTGGAGACCGGGATGCCCAGGTGGGCGGTGGTGAACAGCACCATGGCCGCCGCGGTCTCCGCCGCGAAGCCATGGATCGGGCGCAGCTTGACGATCTTGTGGCCCATGGTGCGGATGATGCGCCAGCCGCCGCTGGCGGTGCCGAAGGCCATCATGCTGGCGCAGCCGATCTTCACCCAGATCGGCACCGCCACCATGTGGCCCGGGACCACGCTCAGCTTGCCGTAAATGATCAGGGCCAGGCAGATGATCCCCATGGCCTTCTGGGCGTCGTTCTGGCCGTGGGTGAAGGCCATGGCGCTGGCGGACAGGAGCTGCAGCTTGCGGAAGGCCACGTTCACCCGGCGCTGCACCATGTTCCGGCAGATGCGCAGGATGAGCAGGATGAGCACCATGCCGACCAGGAAGCCCAGCACTGGGGAGATGATGATGAAGGCGCCGATCTCCTCCAGCTTCTGCAGGTGCAGGGCGCCCACGCCGGCGTGGGCGACCACCGCCCCGGCCAGGCCGCCCATGAGGGTGTGGCTGGTGCTGGAGGGGATGCCGAAATACCAGGTGCCCAGGTCCCACAGGATGGCGGCGGTGAGGGCGGCGATGATCACTTCCGGAACGATGAGGTGCACGTCCGCCAGGCCCGAAGCGATGGTGGTGGCCACGTGGGTGCCCAGGAGGGCGCCGCCGAAGTTCAGGCAGGCCGACATCATGATGGCGTTGCGGGCGGACATGACCCCGGTGGAGACCACGGTGGCGATGGAGTTGGCGGTGTCGTGGAAGCCGTTGATGTAGTCGATGCACCAGGACATGAGGATGATGAGCACTAGGATGAGAAACATAGGGGGGCCGTCCCGCTCAGGCGTTGCGCATGACGGTGGAGCTCACGACCTTGGACACCAGCTCGATGCGGTCGGTGGCGTCCTCCAGCAGGGCCAGGATCTCCTTCCACTTGATCAGTTCCACCGGGTCCTTGGGATCCTCGAAGATCTCGGCCAGGGCGTGGTGGAATACCGCGTCGGCCTGGTTCTCCAGTTCCATGCAGGCCTGGATCTGGCTGTTGATGGCCCGGGTGTTGGACATGTTGCGCAGGCTGGCGATGAGCGGCACCAGCTCCTCGCTGCCCAGCACCACCAGGTGGGCCAGCTGGGCGGCCAGGGGCATCACCGCGGTGACCTTGTACAGGACCAGCCGTTCGGAGACGCCGTCCAGGCAGTCCACCACGTCGTCCAGGGCGTGGGCCAGGGCCAGGATGTCCTCCCGCTCCAGGGGCGTCACGAAGGTGCGGTTCAGGCGGTCGACGATTTCGTGGGTGATCTCGTCGCCCACATGCTCCAGGTCCTTCATCCGCCGGCGCATGTCGTGCCATTGCCCAGTCTGATCCCGGGACACGAATTCCCGTTCGAACAGGCGGGAGGTCTCCAGCAGGTTGGCGACCGAACGTTCCAGCAGGTCGAAAAAGACCATTTCCCTGGGTTTGAGCCAAGCGATCAGTGAATTTAAAGACATTGAAACTCCCAGCAAGCCAATGGCTCCATTGTGCCTTGGTCTGGCCGGGGGGCCTAGTTCAAATCACGCTAGTCCACGCTTCCCATGCGGTAGCCCACCCCCACCACCGTCTCGATCAGCGCCGCCGCGTCGCCCAGCTTGGACCGGACCCGGCGCACGTGGGCGTCGATGGTGCGGCTTTCCCCCAGGTATTCCAGGCCCCAAACCTGCTGCAGGATCTTTTCCCGGCTCAGCACCCGCCTGGGGTTCTGGAGAAAATAGGCCAGCAGCTCGAATTCCCGGCGGGTGAGGTCCAGGGACTCCCCGGCCACCCGGGCGGTGTGCATGTCCAGGTCCAGGCTGATGGGGCCGAACTGGAGCTGCTGGGTCTGGTCGGTCTGGTCGATGAACGCGGCCCGGCGCAGGATGGCCCGGATCCGGGCCACCAGCTCCCGGGAGGAGAACGGCTTGGAGATGTAGTCGTCCGCCCCCAGCTCCAGCCCCAGCACCCGGTCGATCTCCTCGTTGCGGGCGGTGACCAGGACCACGGGCAGGGAGCGGTACTGGGCGCTGGCCCGGATGGCCCGGAGCACGTCCAGGCCGTCCATGTCGGGCAGGGTCAGGTCCAGCAGCGCCACGTCCAGCCGCGGGGACTGGCCGGCGGCGGAAAGGCCGATGCACTTCAAGGCGTCCCGGCCGTTCTCGAAGGAGCTCAGGGAGAAGCCTTCCCGCTTCAGGTGCTGCTCCAGCCCCATGCGGATGTCCGTATCGTCTTCAAGCAGAAGGAGATGAGGCATCGATGCTCCAGGGGTGGGTCAGGGGTTGGGGGCCTGCAGGTAGCTGTGCTTAACATTGACGCCTTCGAGGATGAAAAGCACCTCCTCGGCGATGTTGGTGGCCACGTCGGCGATGCGCTCCCAGTTCTTGATGACGATGATCAGGTGGCTGGAGCGCTCGATGCAGAGGGGGTCCCCCAGCATGCCCCGCAGCAGTTCGCTGAAGATATGCAGATACAGGGCATCGATCCGGTCGTCCTCGGCGATCACCGCCCGGGCCATGTCCGGGTCCCCGTTGATGAAGGCGTCCATGGCCCGGTGCACCATGGACTGGGTGTCGGCGCCCAGGCGCTCCAGGTCGTCGCCCGGGAGCACGGAGGGCTGGACGTTCAGGATCAGGGCGCGCCTGGCGATATTGCAGCAGTGGTCGCCGATCCGCTCCAGTTCCGGGACGATCTTGAGGGAGGAGGCGATGAGCCTGAGGTCGGAGGCGAACGGGGCGCGCAGGGCCAGGAGGTCGATGCAGGCCTGGTCCAGCTTCAACTCGGCCTCGTCCACGTACTTGTCCAGCTGGGAGACCTTTTCGGCCTTGTGGTTGGAGCGCTCGGAGAGGGACTGCTGGGTGAGGTGCAGCATCTCCTCCACCTGCCCGGCCATGGCCAGCAGGCTGAACTTCAGGTCCCTCAATTCGGCGTCAAAGTGGCGCAGCATCAACCAAACCTCCCGGTGATGTAGTCTTCGGTCATGGATTTCTTGGGCGAGGTGAAGATCATTTCGGTGTCGCCCGCTTCCACCAGTTCGCCCATCCAGAGGAAGGCGGTGAGATCGCTGGCCCTGGCGGCCTGCTGCATGTTGTGGGTGACGATGACCAGGGTGAGCCGCTCGCGCAGGCGGAACATCAGCTCCTCGATCTTGGCGGTGGCGATGGGATCCAGGGCCGAGCACGGCTCGTCCATGAGCAGCACTTCGGGGTTCACGGCCAGGGCCCGGGCGATGCACAGGCGCTGCTGCTGGCCGCCGGAGAGGGTCGTGGGGTTGCTCCTGAGCCGGTCCTTGACCTCGTCCCAGAGCGCCGCGTCCATGAGGGACTGCTCGGCGACATCCTTCAGGCGGGCGCTGTTGCGCTCCCCGGACAGGCGCAGCCCGGAGATGGTGTTCTCGAAGATGGACAGGGTGGGGAAGGGATTGGGCTTCTGGAAGACCATGCCGATCCGGCGCCGGACCAGCACCGGATCCTCGCCGGGGGTGTAGATCTCCTGGCCGTTGAGGGTCACCGACCCGGTCACGTGGGCGCCCCGGGTGAGGTCATGCATCCGGTTGAAGGCGCGCAGGAGCGTGGACTTGCCGCACCCGGACGGGCCGATGATGGCGGAGATCTTGTTGGCCGGAAAATGGAGGCTCACGCCTTTGAGCACCACTTTCTTGTCGAAGTCGATCTTGAGGTCTTTGCATGCGAGCATGAGGGTTCCTGTTCAGGTGTTGAGGCTCCTCTGGTGCCACCAGAGGATGAACCGGCTTAGCAGGGTGGCCCCCAGGATACCGAGGACCAGGAGCAGGGCCCCGCCCCAGGCCAGGCGGTGCCAATCGTCATAGGGGCTGATGGCGTAGTTGAAGATCATGTGCGGCAGGGTGGAGATGGGGGACTTGGGATCCAGGCTCAGGTACGGGTTGCCGAAGGCGGTGAATAGCATCGGCGCGGTTTCCCCGGCGATGCGGGAGACTGACAGGATCATGCCGGTGAGGACGCCCGGGGCGGCCGCGCGCAGGATGATGGAGGAGGCGATGCGCCAGGTGGGTATGCCCAGGGCATGCCCGGCTTCGCGCAGGCTGTGCGGCACCAGGTAGAGCATTTCCTGGGTGGTGATGACCACCACCGGCAGCATGATGAAGGCCAGGGCCACTGAGCCGGAAACCGCCGAGAAGTGGTGCATGGGCACCACCACGATCTGGTAGGCCAGCAGGCCCATGACGATGGAGGGGATGCCGGAGAGCACATCGCAGGCGAAGCGCAGGGCGGAGGCGATGGTGGGGCCGGCGAACTCGGTCATGAAGATGGCCGCGCCGATGCCCACCGGGATGCCCACCACGGTGGCCAGGCCCACCACCAGCACCGAGCCCAGAATGGCGTTCTTCATGCCTCCCCCCAGTTCCCCGGGCGGCATGGGCAGCTGGGTGAACATGGAGAAGCTCAAGGAAGAGAAGCCCTGGGCGAACAGGTGCCAGAGGAAGGTGAAGAGCGGGAGCACGGCGATGACGGCTGCCACGAGGCAGACGCCTTCCATGATGCGGCCCAGGATCTTGCGGTAGACGTGGCCGCGGTTCATTTCGCCTCCCGGGGGCTGCTGGAGCCCCGGCCCAGGTAGATGAGCATGAGCCGGGCCGCGGCGTTGAGCAGGATGGAAACCACCAGGAGGATCAGGCCCAGGCTGATGAGGGCGCTGATGGCCAGGTTCGAGGGGGCTTCGGTGAACTCGTTGGCGATGACCGAGGCCAGCGTGTAGCCGGAAGCGAACAGCGAGGCCTTGATCTGCGGCGTGTTGCCGATGACCATGGTCACGGCCATGGTTTCCCCCAGCACCCGGGCCAGCCCCAGCAGCCCGGCCCCGAAGATGCCCTTCCAGCTGTACGGCAGGATGTAATTATAGATGGCCTGCCAACGGGTCGCGCCCAGGGCGTAGGCCGCCTCCCGCTGGGACACCGGCACCTGCAGCAGCACCTCCCGGGTGACCGAAAGGATGAAGGGCAGGGCCATGATCGCCAGCAGCAGTCCCGCGGCCAGGAAGCCGACCCCCATGGGGGAGCCGGAGAAGATCGGGATGTTCTTCAGCCCGAGCGGGGACTTGTAGATGGAGACCTCAAAGGAGCGCACCAAGGGCACCAGGGTGAAGATGCCCCAGAGGCCCAGCAGCACGGAGGGGATGGCCGCCAGCAGTTCCACGGCCAGGGAAATCACCTTGGACAGCGAGTGGGGCAGGATCTCCACCAGCGCCACGGCGGTGAGCACCCCCAGGGGCAGGGCGATCATCATCCCGATCAGGCTGGTATAGGCCGTCCCGAACAGGAAGGTGAGGGCGCCGTATTTCTGGTTGGTGGGATCCCATTCCGGCGAAAGGATGGCGCCCAGGCCATGGTCCTTGAAGGCGGGAATCGAGCCGCGGACCATGAACACGATCGCCACCACGATCAGCCCGGCGACCGCGGCCGCGCAGGCGCCGGTGGCCAGGCGGAAGATCAGGTCGGCCGTCCGGCCCGAGGACCGCTTGGGAAAACGGGTGGCCAAGGGTCTTCGTGGCTCCTCGGGCACGGGCGGCGGCGCGTCCGCGTCCGGAACGCGGGCGGAAAGGCTCAGGGGCGGCATGGCATGGGTCGGGGCCTTGGGCGGCGCCACCGGTCCAGGGGAGCGGGATCCTGGCTTTTCAGTTGTGGGGAGGTCCATGAGGCCTTCTCTTCACAATGGAAGGCCGCGCCTTGGCGGCCTTCCGGTTCTGCATTAATCAATTATCACCTACTGCAGCTTGGCAACGTCTTTCAGCTCGCGGTCCACCAGCTTCTTCGGCAGAGGCGCGTAGCCCAGGTCCTTGGAGTAGCTCTGCCCCTTGGTGAGTGCCCAGACGAGGAAATCGTGGATGGCTTTCTTCTTGGTCTGGTCGGGCAGGGCGGGGGAGGCGAGGATCCAAGTGAAGGTGGAGATGGGATAGGCGCCCTTGCCGGGAGGGTTGGTGATGGAGACCCGGTAGTCGGCGGGGATCTGGGCGGTGGCGGCCGCGGCGGACACCGTTTCCAGGCTGGCGTTCACGTATTCGCCGGCGGTGTTTTTCACTGGGGCATAGGCGATCTTGTTCTGCAGAGCGTAGATCAGTTCCACATAGCCGATGGCGCCGGGGGTCTGCCGGACCAGGCCGGCGACGCCTTCGTTGCCCTTGCCGCCCAGGCCCACGGGCCAGGTGACCGAGGTGCCGACGCCGATCTTCTTGTGGAAATCAGGGGAGACCTTGGAGAGGAAGTCCACCCAGGTGTAGGTGGTGCCCGAGCCGTCGGCGCGGTGGACGATGTTGATGGGCTCGGCGGGGAGCTTCACGCCCGGGTTGTCCTTGGCGATGGCCGCGTCGTCCCACATGACCACCTTGCCCAGGTAGATGTTGGCGAGGGTCTCGCCGGAGAACCGGAGGCCGTGGACGGACAGGTTGTAGATGGGCACCACGCCGCCCAGGGCCAAGGGCAGATGCATGATGGGCTTGATCTTGGCTTCGCCGAGCTGCTGGTCGTTCATCGGCCCGTCGGTTTCGCCGAAGTCCACGGTGCGTTCCACCGAGAACTGGCGAATGCCGCCGCCAGAACCGATTGACTGATAATTGATTTGGATATTGGGATGAAGGACGTTGTATTCGTGGAACCACTTGGAAGCCAAGGGGTAGATGAAGGTTCCGCCGGCGCCCGAGACGCTGATGGTCTGGGCAAAGGCGAGCGGGGCCATCAGGAGCGCGGCCAGGCCGGCGCGGATAAATGTTCTGGATGTCATATGTTTCTCCTTCATGAGTCCAGCCTGAAGAAGAGGTGTGACCGGGGGGGCCTGTTCGTGTGACAAACGTGTAACTTCGTTCTGGTCCCGGGCCTCGGCGGTCAGTCCGGCTGGTGGCCGGAGGGTTGGATCTGCCGGTGTTTGACATTGACCCCTTCGAGGATGTAAAGGACCTCTTCGGCGATGTTGGTGGCCTGGTCGGCGATGCGCTCCCAGTTCTTGATCACGATGATGAGGTGGGTCGACCGCTCGATGCACAGAGGGTCTGCCAGCATGCCCTCCAGCAGGTCGGCGAACAGCTGGGTGTACAAGGCGTCCACCGGGTGGTCGGCCAGGATCACTTCCCGGGCCAGGGCGCTGTCGCCGTTGAGGAAGGCGTCCACCGCCCGGCGCACCATGGAGTGGGTGGCCGCCCCCAGCCGGGTGAGGGCGTCGCCCAGGGGCACCGGCGGCTGGATGTTCAGGATCACGGCCCGCCGGGCGATGTTGCAGCAGTGGTCGGCGATCCGCTCCAGTTCCGGGATGATCTTGAGGGTGGAGGCGATCAGCCGCAAGTCAGAGGCGAACGGCGCCCGCAGGGCCAGCAGGTCGATGCAGACCTGGTCCAGTTTCAGTTCCGCCAGGTCCACCCCGCGGTCCAGCTCGGACACCCGCTCCGCCTTAGGCACCGACCGCTCCAGCAGGGCCTGCTCAGTGAGCGTGATCATCTCCTCCACCTGCCCGGCCATGGCCAAGATGCCGAACTTGAGATCACGCAATTCAAAGTCGAAATGCCGCATGATGGACCGGTGCCCCCGCTGATCAAGTTGCCGATATCAGGATCAAGGCCGACACGCCCGCCCCTTCAATCTTTTACGCCCTTTTGGTAAATTCCAAGTAAATTCGGCCGTCGTCCCCGCGCAATGCCCCTTGTGGGGAGTGCCCGAGCCTGGGATAATGAGCCGTGAACCAGGGCCGACCGGCACCGTGCCGCGTCCAACTGGCCCATAAGATCCATCTTGGGATGATCCCTGTGAAACCAGGCCCGTCCCGCCCCCAACATTCCTGATTGATCGAAAACCCATCCAAAATCCAACCCCCCCATCCCTAATTCAAGAAAAGGCCGCCCGCTCGAGCGCGGAGAGGCTTTTTATCGAGGAGATCTCGTTTGGCCAGAAAAACTATGCTCATCAATGCCACGGATTCAGAAGAAATCCGTGTGGCGACCCTCCTGGACGGCGTGCTCTCGGATTTCGACATCGAGTTCGTCCATAACGAGAAAATCAAGGGCAACATCTACAAGGCCAAGGTGGTGCGGGTGGACCAGAGCCTCCAGGCCGCGTTCATCCACTACGGCAGCCAGAAAAACGGATTTCTGCCCATTGGCGAGCTGCCCAAGGACCTGGTGAGCGCCGACGGCCGCCGGGGCCGGATCCAGGACCTGCTGAACCGGGACCAGGAGATCATGGTGCAGGCGGTGCGCGAGGAACTGGGCAGCAAGGGCGCCATGATGACCGCCCAGATCTCCCTGCCCGGCCGCTACCTGGTGCTCACACCGGGCAACCCCATCAACGGCATCAGCCGCAAGATCGAATCCCGGGAGGAGCGCGAGCACTTCAAGCACCTCATCGACGAGCTGGACATTCCCAGGAATTTCGGGGTGATCGTCCGCACCGCCTCCCTGGGCGTGACCAAGGAGGACTTCCAGCGCGACCTGGACTACCTCCTGGACACCTACAAGGAGGTCCAGGCCCGCTACAAGCACCGCCAGGGGCCGGGCCTGGCGTGGCAGGAGGACGACGTGGTGACCCGCACCCTGCGGGACGCCTTCACCGCCGACATCGAGGAAGTCCACATCGACGACCTGGAGACCTTCCACGCCGCCCAGACCTTCTTCAAGCGCACCATGCCCCAGCACCAGGGGGTGCTCAAGCACTACATCGGCAAGAAGCCCCTGTTCTCCAAGTTCTCCACCGAAGAGCAGATCGACCGGATCTACGGGCGCAAGGTGCCCCTGCCTTCCGGCGGCGCCCTGGCCATCGACCAGACCGAGGCCCTGGTGNNGTGGTGATCGACTTCATCGACATGAAGCGGGAAGGCAACAACCGCATGGTGGCCGAGAAGCTGGTGGACTGCCTCAAGGAAGACAAGGCGCGCATGGAGGTGGGAAAGATCAACCGCTTCGGCGTGCTGGTCATGACCCGGCAGCGGCTGCGCCCCTCCCTGCAGAACGTCACCCACGAGGCCTGCCCCACCTGCCAGGGCACCGGCAAGGTCAAGAGCATCGAGGCCCTGGTACTCAGCGTGGTGCGCCGGATCAAGGCCATCCTCAGTCGCGACGCCATCGCCGAGATCCGGGTGAAGCTCATGCCCGCCATCGCCATGTCCGTGCTCAACCAGAAGCGCAAGGACCTCACCACCCTGGAGGACGTCTACGATTCCCGCATCGTCATCGTGGCCGACCCGGAGATCCCCTTCGGCGAGATGGCCGCGGAGATCGAGCGGGCGGAGGAGGGCGAGGCCGAGAAGGCCCCCGCGCGCACCGGCCGCGAAAAGCATCTGGAGCCGGAAGAGGAGACCGTGGTCCTCAGCGGCGACAGCCCCATCTCCTTCGAGAAGGCCCTGGGCGAGGAAGGGCGCAGGACCCCGGCCCCGGCCCGCGAGTCCACCGAAGCCGAGATCAAGTACGAGCGCCGGGACGCCCAGCGCGCCGCCCTGGACGAGCGGGAGCGCCTGCGCGCCCTGTTCGAGAGCGCCAAGCCCCTGGGGGAGGAAGTGGACAGCTTCGACGACGCCCCGGCGGAGCCGGCGGAAACGCCCGCCCCCGGCCCGCGCCGGGGCAGAGGCCACCGGAAGCCCGCCGCGGCCGGGAACGCTCCCGCAGCGGAGGCCCCCGTTTCCGAGGCATTCGTCCCGGAGGCCCCCGTCCGTGAGGCGTCCGTCCCGGAGGATTTCTTCCCGGCCCCGGTCTTCGTCCCCGCGCCGGAGCCCACCCCGATCCTGCTCACCGCCGACCTGGTGGCGGACATGCTCACCCCCTCGCCCCGGCCCCGGCTGACCAGCGCAAGCGCGAAGGAAGACGTCCTGCCCACACCCGGCGCCGACGCCGCGGAACCGCCGAAGGCGAAGCGGGGCCGGCCCAGGAAGACGCCGCTGGCCGCCCCGGTCCTGGTCGCGGACGCCGAGCTTCCCCCGGCCGCCCCCAGGCGCGGGCCCAAGCCCAAGGCGGCCAAGGCCGAACTGGAGGCGGTGGCACCCGCTGCCGCACCGTCGAAGTCTCGCAAGAAATAACCTGAACCCGCCACCATGGGCTCCCAGCCATCCATTGCTCGCCCCGGCTGGCTGAGAGCCGGAAGGGCCCTGGCGCTGGGGGCCCTCCCGCTGGTGCTGGCCGGGCAGGCCCTGCCGCCGCTGCCGCCCCTGGACGGGGGTGGCCCCCCCGGACCGCCCATGGGGGAGATGCTGCCGTTCCGGCCGGAGCCCCTGGACAACGGGGGCGCCCCCAAGGAGCCCATCCGGCTCCGGGGCAAGAACGCGAAGGAGAGCCCGGAGGGCTGGACCTTGGTGGATGGGGCCGTGGAGAGCAAGGACCTGATGCTCCTGGCGGACCGGATCCAGTACTCCACGGCCACCGGCCAGGTGGAGGCGGAGGGGCACATCCGCCTCGAAGGCCCGGGCATCCGCTTGCGCTGCGAGCGGCTCAAGATGGACTGGGCCCGGCGCATCGGCGAAGCCTACGGCGTGGAACTGGAACTGCCCCCCACCTGGCTGCTGCGCTCAGACAAGGTGGAGTTCAACACCCTGCAGCACTGGGAGTTCGACAAGGTCGTACTGAGCCCCTGCCCCCAGGAGAAGCCGGGCTGGAAGGCCCTGGTGTCCAAGCTGACGGTGGACCTGGACCACTACGCGCGGCTGCACAACCTGTGGATCTGGGTGTTCAACCTGCCGACCTACTACTACCTCCCCTACGCCATCTACCCGGCCAAGGCGGAGCGCACCTCGGGCGTGCTGCCCATCTCCATGTCCTTTTCCGGCCCCACCGGGGCCTCCCTGGCCGTGCCCTACTACCAGGTGCTGGGCAAGAGCGCGGACGCCACCATCACCCCCGAATATTTCACCCAGGAAGGGACCCTGTGGGCCGCCGATCTCCGCTGGAATCCCGAGCCCACCCACAAGGGCGAAATCTCCGGGGAGTACATCCACCAGCGCACCGACGGGCTGCACCGCTACGAATTCAACGCCAAGGAGCTCTGGCAGCGGGAGGACGGCTGGCAGTTCACGGCCGACATCAACCGCGCCTCGGACACCCTGCTGGACTCCGACTACGGCAACGGCATCGCCAAGCTGGGGAGCAACACCTACGACAGCTCCACCTTCCTGGGCAAGAAGTTCGCCTGGGGCAGCCTCAACCTCACCGCCGCCCAGCAGCAGACCTATTTCCTCCCCGCCGATCCGCTCTATTCGAGCACCTTCCCGGCCTCCATGCAGAAGGACACCCTGCCCAGCCTCCAGGGCACCATGTATCCCATCCCCTTCGGGTCCTTCTACCTGGACGCCGGGGCCCGAGCCGGCCGCCTGGGCTACAACCTGAACCTCGACCCGGACACCGTCACCGAGCCGCTGAGCTCCACCTACACCTGGGAGCGGGAGGACGCTTTCGTGCGGCTGGCGGGGCGCCTGGGGCAGTGGGGGCCGTTCCGCACCGACCTCCAGGTGGGCGGCCGCTACACCCACTACTCGTCCACCCTGGGCACTCCGTTCTACACCACCGACAACGTCCTCAGCGGCGCCAACCTGACCGCCGGCACCAACGCCAACGCCAACCCCTTCATCGTCAACGGCCCCTCCGCGGACCGGGTGCTGGGTTCGGCCCGGCTGCAGTTCTCCGCCCCGCCCATCGGCCGGGTGTACCAGGATGTGCACCTGTTCGGTTACGGCGGCGAGGTCAAGCACGTGCTCGAGCCCTATTTCGCCCTCACCGACACCAACAAGTCGGCCGTGGAGGGCTTCCTGCCGCACTTCGACGGGGTGGATTCCCAGCCCGGCGTGGGCGGCGGCGCGGCCGGCGAGGAGAGCCTGGAACTGGGCGTGAAGCAGCATTTCTTCGGCCGCACCGGCCCCGGGCTGCCCTTCCTGGACCTGGTGCGCTGGAAGATCTCCACCAAGTACTACACCCGGACCATCCTCCTGCCCAACGGCCTGTACCAGAAGAGTTGGGGCTCCCTGGACAACGACATGGACGTGGAGCCCAACGAGAAGCTGCACATCGGCCTGCACCAGAGCACGGACGTGTCCGACAGCACCTCCGACAACGCCGTGTCGGTGGACTACAGCGCCGTGGACGGCACCAAGTTCAACCTCGCCTTCTTCTCCACCGGCATCAACACCCTGCTGGTGCGCCAGAAGGGCATCCAGATGGGCGGCCTGCAGCGGCTCTGGAGCGACCAGGTCCGGCTGGAAGTCTCCACCAACTACGACTTCACCCAGAAGACCTTCGCCTTCAGCCAGGTGACCCTCGCCTACGTCCAGCCCTGCGTGGCGGAATCCCTGCGCTATTCCCACGTGGCCATCCTGGCCCCCAACTCCCTCTCCAGGGAGGACCGGCTGGACCTGGTGATCACCCTGCGCAGCCTGGGCGACCTTTTCCAGACCGGCCTGACGGACTTATTCTAGAATGACCTCGATGCGGTTGCGGCCCTTGCGCTTGGCCAGGTAGAGCGCCTGGTCCACCCGGGCGAACAGGGCCGCGCCGTCGCTTCCGTCCGGGGCGCCCACGCCGAAGCTCATGGTGGGGAAGACGTTCTGTCCGGAGTCCAGGGTCACGGGCAGTTCGTCGATGCGGCGCCGGATCTTCTCGGCCACTTCGGCGCCGGCGTTCAGGCCGGACTCGCTGAGGATCACGGCGAACTCCTCGCCGCCGATGCGGAAGGCCAGGTCCGAACGGCGCAGGGAGGACCCGATCCGCTGGGCCACGGCCCGGAGCACCTGGTCGCCCACCAGGTGGCCGAAGCGGTCGTTGATCAGCTTGAAGTAGTCCAGATCGCCCAGGATCAGCACGAACGACCGGTGATGGCGTTCCCACTGGTTGACCGCGTGCTCCAGGTGCTGGGTGAAGGCGCGCCGGTTGAGCAGCTCGGTGAGCGCGTCGGTGAGCACCTCGTTGCGCAGGGCGCTGGTTTCCAGCTCCAGGACCTTGCTGCGGTCCAGCAGGTCCTTGATCTGCGCCTGGCACTCGCCCTGGATCCGCCTGACGTGGGTCCATTCCACGGCCTTGCGGCACGCGTGGAGCATCATGGGGGCGGAGAGGGGCAGGGTCAGCCAGTCCATGGCCCCCGCGGTGAGGAGCCGCCTCTGTCCCGCCTCGGAGGGCAGGCCGCCCACCAGGATGGGGTAGGGCGCGCGGGGCAGCTCGGAAAGGCCCTGCAGGGTGGCCTGGGCCTTGTCGATGGAATGGCCCAGTCCCATGAACAGGATCGGTGGATGCAGCTCCCGCACCAGCCGGGCCAGCTGCTTCCGGTTCCCCACCTGCAGTTCGAAGCCCAGGTGCTTCACCACCTCGGCGATGCGCTCGATCTGCGGTCCGGGCAGTCCCAGCGCCAGCAGCGTGGCCCGGGCCCGCTGGCCCCGCATCAGGGCCCCTTCCATGAGGGGACCGAGCACGTCCAGCAGGTTCTGGATCGAGGCGTCCGCCTCCACGAACCCGTCGCCGTCCATCTCCCTGAGCCTTTCCTGGTCGAGCTCGGCGGGCGGGTGGTCGAGGATGAGGAAGATGGGCAGGTTCCGGAACAGGCTCCTGGATTCGGCCCGCAGCAGGTGGCAGAGCCGGTAGCCGTCCAGGGGCTCCCCCGCCGCGTCCACCAGCATCAGGTGGGCCCCGTGCCAGGCTTCCGAGGCCAGGGCGTGCAGGTGGTCCGGCACATGGGTCACCGTGTGCCCCGCCCCCTCGAAGGCAGTGCGCAACCGTTCAAGGAGCATGGTGTGCTGGGTGATGGCGAGCAGATTCATGGGCGCCTTAGCTTAACCGCCCGCCGCCGGTTGGGAAATGATTTACTCCGCCAACCCCTGCTCGGCCAGCCAGCGCTCGGCGTCGATGGCGGCCATGCATCCGGAACCCGCGGCGGTGACCGCCTGGCGGTACACATGGTCCTGCACGTCCCCGCAGGCGAACACGCCCGGCACCGGGGTGCGGCTGGAACCGGGCTCCACTTCCAGGTAGCCGGCCTCGTTCATGGGCAGCTGGCCGGCGAACAGAGCCGTGTTGGGCTGGTGGCCGATGGCCACGAACAGGCCCTCCACCGGCAGTTCCGACTCGGCGCCGGTGACCGTGTCCTTGAGGGCCAGGGCCCGGATCTTGCGCACTTTCTCGCCGCTGGGCAGCACCTGCTCCTGGGTGGGGATGTCGGTGACCACGGCGTTCCAGTGGAAGGCGATCTTCGGGTTGCCCATGGCCCGCTCCTGCATGGCCTTGGAGGCNNGTGTCGCCGCCGCCCACCACGGCGATCTCCTTGCCCCGGAAGAAGAAGCCGTCGCAGGTGGCGCAGGCGGAAACCCCGCCGCCGGAGCGGCTGAGTTCCTCGTCCTTCTGGATGCCCATCCACTTGGCGCTGGCGCCGGTGGCGATGATGAGCGCGTCGCAGGTGTACTCGCCCTGGTCGCTGGCCACGCGGTAGGGCCGCTTGGAAAGATCAACCTTGAGTGCGGTCTCGGCCTTGAGCACCGCCCCGAACCGGAGCACCTGCTCGCGCATGTCGTTCATCAGGGCCGGCCCCATGATGCCCTGGGGGAACCCCGGGTAGTTCTCCACGTCGGTGGTGATGGTGAGCTGCCCCCCCGGCTGCGCCCCCTCCAGCACCAGCGGCGCCAGGTTGGCCCGGGACGCGTAGATGCCCGCGGTGTATCCCGCCGGGCCGGTGCCGATGATGATGACCTTGAAATGGGACACAGCAACTCCTGGGCAATGCCCCCATTCTAGCGGATGGGCACCTTCTTGACATGGGGAGAATTTGCAACTAGGTTTGCTCCGTGAGCGTGAAATAAATGATCTGAAGTCCACTTTGTTATTTATTTTTACTATGAGGCTAAATCATGAATACGATGACGCTGCCATCGGCATCGCTGGCGGCACGCACAAATGAAGGCCTATTTGCCAAAGCGTTGAAGCGGCTCGAAAAAACCAGCCCATCCGATCCGGCCCTGCGCCAGTCCGCGCCCCTGCCCGACGTCATCGAGGCATTGCAGGACGACCGCCTGGCCGCCATCCAGGTGTTCGAACGGGCTTGCGCGGCCTATGCCGACCGCCCGGCCCTGGGCGAGCGGGACTTCGCCCTGGACGACACCCCGGCGGGGCAGGTGGTGCGCCGCCTGCCGGCGTTCCGGGCGATCAGCTACCGCGCCCTCTGGCAGCGCACGGTGGAGCTGGCCACCGGCCTGGCGCGGGACCCGCGCACCGCCCTCAGGCCCGGGGAGGTGGTGGGCATCTACGGCTTCGGCGGCATCGACTACGTGGTGGCCGACATGGCCTGCCTCTATGCCGGGGCCGTCTCGGCCGTGCTGCAGGTGGGCATGGCCGCCGAGGACCTCAAGCACATCGTGAACGAAGGGGCCTTCGCCAGCATCGTGTGCGGATGGGAATACCTGGCGGACGTGCTGGCGCTGCTGCCGGACTGCCCCTCCCTGCGCAGTGTGGTGGTGATGGACTACCACGGCGAGGTGGCCATGGAGGCCGCCGGACTCCAGCGGGTCCGGGCCGCGGCGGCGCTGCCGCTGCCCACGGTGCAGGAGCTGGCCGAGTCCGGCCGTGCCGCGGCGCCGCTGGCGCCGTTCCTTCCGCCCGCCGGGACCGATCCCCTGGCGACGCTCATGTACACCTCCGGGAGCACAGGCTTTCCCAAGGGGGCGATGCTCACCCAGAGGATCTGGCGCTCCCACTGGCGCCTGCTCTGGCTGCCCCAGTACGGGCGATTCCCCAGCATAGGGATCAATTTCTACCCCCTGAGCCACGCCATGGGCCGCAATGCCGTGCTGCACACCCTGGTGCTGGGCGGGGTCATGCACTTCACCCTGAAGAGCGACATGTCCACCCTGTTCGAGGACATCCGGCTGGTGCGGCCCACCTTCCTCAGCCTGGTGCCGCGGATCTCCGAGATGATCCACCAGGCCTACCGCGCCGAACTGCAGCGCCGGCTCAGGACCGGCCTGGACCCGGCCGCCGCCCGGGCGCAGGTGCGCTCGACCTGGGGCGCCACCTTCCTGGGCGACCGGCTCGCGGCGGCGGTCATCGGTTCGGCCCCCACCGCGCCGGAGATCGCGGCCTTCCTGGCGGAATGCTTCGAGATTCCCGTCTACGAAGGCTACGGCTCCACGGAAGGGGGCGTCGTCACCGTTGACGGCGAGATCAGCCGGCCGTGCGTCTCCGCCTACAAGCTGGAGGAGGTGCCGGAGCTGGGCTACCGTCTGAGCGACAAGCCCTTTCCCCGGGGCGAGCTGCTGGTGCGGACCTGCCAGAGCGTCCCGGGCTACTTCAACAATCCCGCCGCCACCCGGGCCCTGTACGACGGGGAGGGCTTCCTCAGGACCGGCGACATCGTAGAGGAGCGGGCGCCGGACCAGGTGGCCTGGGTGGACCGCAAGAACAACGTGGTGAAGCTGGCCCAGGGGGAATACGTCACCATCTGGCGCCTGGAGAGCACCTTCAGCGCCGGCAGCCCCCAGTTGGACCAGGTCTACCTGTACGCCAACAGCCAGCGCTCCTCCCTGCTGGCCGTGGTGGTGCCGGAATGGGGCGCGGTGCGCGAACGCCTGCGGCTGGAAGGCAAGGAGCCGGAACCGGCCGCGGTCAAGGGCCTGCTGCGCCTGGAACTCAACCGGGTCGCGGCCGAGGCCCGGCTGCGCCCCTACGAGGTGCCCCGGGACTTCCTGGTGGAGGAGGAGCGCTGGACCCGGGAGAACGGCTTCCTCACCGGGGTCAACAAGCACGCCCGGCCGCAGATGAAGAAAAAGTACGGCGAGCGGTTGGAAGCGCTCTATGGGCGCATCGAGGAACACCAGCAGCAGGACCTCGATGCCCTGGCCCGGGGCGGCGAGGACCTGCCGCTGGCCGAGAAGGTGCGGAAATGCGCGGCGGCCGTGCTGGGGGTGCCGGACCTGGACCTCGCCTCCGGCAGCTTCAAGGACCTGGGCGGCGACTCCATGAGCGCCCTTTCCCTGTCCCTCATGCTGGAGGGAGTGTGCGGGGTGCCGGTGCCGGTGGCGGCGATCCTGGATCCGGGCAGCCCGCTGCGGGCCCTGGTGGCCCGGATCGAGAACCTGGGCGCGGACGCGGGCGGGCCCTCCTTCAGGGCCATCCACGGCCGGGAGCCGGCCACCATCCGCGCCGAGGATCTGCGCCTGGACCGCTTCCTCCCGGCCGCCGAACTGGCCGGGGCGGCGGCGGTGGCGGCGCAGCCCCTGGCCGCGGTGCGGACCGTGCTGCTCACCGGCGCCAGCGGCTTCCTGGGGCATATCCTCTGCCTGGAGTGGCTGGAGCGGGCGGCGAAGGCGGGCGGCCAGGTCCACTGCCTCGTGCGCGCCGATGACGATCCGGCCGCGGCCCGGCGCCTGCACGCGGCCTTCCGCGGCGGCGACGAGCGGCTCACCCGGCTGTTCGAGACCCTGGCTCCCGGCCACCTGGTGGTGCGCGCCGGCGACCTCGCCGCGCCCGGCCTGGGGCTCGCGGCCCCGGTCTATGAGCGGCTGGCGGCCGAGGTGGACCTCATTGTCCATCCCGGCGCCCTGGTCAACCACGTATTCAGCTACGAGCAGCTGTTCGGGCCCAACGTGATCGGCACCGCCCAGCTGATCCGCCTGGCCCTGCTCGGACACCGGAAACGCTTCGACTACGTCTCCACCATCGGCGTCCTGGAGGGCGCCCGGCTGCCCGGCAAGGTGTTGGAACTGGACGGGGTCGCGGCGCTGCGGTCGGTGTGGCCGGCGCAGGGCGGCTACGCCCACGGCTACGCCACCAGCAAGTGGGCCAGCGAGGTGCTGCTGAACCAGGCGCACGAGCGCTTCGCCATGCCGCTGCGGGTGTTCCGGCCCGGCATGATCCTGCCGGACCGCCGCTACCTGGGCCAGGCCAACGTGCCCGACCTGCTGTCGCGCCTGCTGGCCAGCATCGTCAACACCGGCATCGCCCCGCGCAGCTTCTACGCCGGGGGGCGAGCGGCGCACTATGACGGGCTGCCGGTGGACTTCATCGCCGCGGCCATGGCGGCCCTGTCCAGCGCCCATCAGGAGGGCAGCGCCACCTACCAGTTGAGCAATGCCCACTGGGAGGACGGCGTCTCCCTGGACACCCTGGTGGACTGGGTGGAGACCGCCGGCTATCCCATCCAGCGCATCGCCGATTATCCGGCCTGGTTTTCGGCCTTCAAGACCCGGCTGGAAGCCCTGCCCCCGGACCAGCGCCAGCACTCCTCCCTGCCGATCCTGCAGGCGTTGGCGGAGCCCAGTGGCGGCCGGGAAAGCGAGCGCGTCGACGCGAGCCGGTTCGAAATGGAGGTTCGGCGGCTCAAGCCGGGCGGGGAAGCCGGCATCCCCCACTTGACCGAATCGTTCCTGCACAAATACCTGGCGGACCTGCGGGCGCTGGATGTCCTCAAGTCCTGAGCAGAATCCGAATGATCGAATGATTGTTTGAATGATTGAATCAATCCCAGGCCTCAGAACTGATCCGCCTCCGTGCTGCCGGTGAGCGCCAGGGTGGAGACGCCATCCCCGCTCACGGCCTCGGTGACCGCGTCGAAGTAGCCGGTGCCCACCTCCCGCTGGTGCCGGGTGGCGGTGTAGCCGTGCTGCTCGGACTGGAACTCCGCGGTCTGCAGCCTGGCGTAGGCAGTCATGCCCTCTTCCCGGTACTGGCTGGCCAGCTCGAACATGCCATGGTTCAACGCGTGGAAGCCGGCCAGGGTGATGAACTGGAACCGGTAGCCCATGGCCCCCAGCTCCTGCTGGAAATGGGCGATTTCATGGTCGTTGAGGTTCTTGCGCCAATTGAAGGAGGGGGAGCAGTTGTAGGCGAGGTGCTTGGACGGGAACGCGGTCAGCACCGCCTCGGCGAAGGCCCTGGCCTGGGCCAGGTCCGGGGTGGAGGTCTCGCACCAGAGGACGTCGGCGTACGGGGCGTAGGCCAGGGCCCGGTCCACGGCGCAGTCATTTCCCCCCTTGATGCGGAAGAAGCCTTCGGGGGTGCGCTGGCCGGTGAGGAAGGGGCGATCCCGGTCGTCCACGTCGGAGGTGAGGAGGGTGGCGGAATCGGCGTCGGTGCGGGCCACCAGCACGGTGGGCACGTCCATGACGTCCGCGGCCAGGCGCGCGGCCGTGAGGGTCCGGATGAACTGGGCGGTGGGCACCAGCACCTTGCCGCCCAGGTGGCCGCACTTTTTCTCGCTGCTCAGCTGGTCCTCGAAGTGCACCCCGGCGGCGCCGGCCTCGATCATGGCCTTCATCAGTTCGAAGGCGTTGAGCGGCCCGCCGAAGCCCGCCTCGGCGTCGGCCACGATGGGCACCATCCAGTCGCGGGTGGCACGGCCCTCGGCGCACTCGATCTGGTCGGCCCGCTGCAGGGCGCCGTTGATGCGCTTGACCAGGGCTGGCACCGAATTGACCGGGTAGAGGCTCTGGTCGGGATAGGTGGATCCGGACAGGTTGGCGTCCGCCGCCACCTGCCAGCCGGAACAGTAGATGGCCTTCAGCCCGGCCCGGACCATCTGCACCGCCTGGCCGCCGGTGAGGGCGCCCAGGGCGGGGACGAAAGGCTCCAGCTTGAGCTGCTCCCACAATTGCTGGGCGCCACGGGTGGCCAGGGTGTGCACGATGGGCACCGAGCCGCGGAGACGGGCCACCTGGCTGGGGGTGTAGGGGCGCTGGACGCCGGTCCAGCGGGATTCGAAGGGAGTGATGGTCATGTCAGTGGACCTCCATGGGGACTGCATCCGCCAGCAGATCGTAGGCGGAAAGGGTGAGAAACGCCGGCGGTTCGGCCAGCAGGATGAGGGTTTCGAGCAGGTCGGCGGCTTCCAGGAACCGCCCTTCGGCGAAGACTTCGTTGCCCAGCTCCGCCTGGATCTGGTCCAGGACGTCCTGGACATGGCCATGGAACAGGGGCCGGTCCAGACCGCCCAGGCCGTCCACGATGACCCCGTGGTTCAGCCACTGCCACAGTTGCATGCGGGCGATCTCCGCGGTGGCGGCGTCCTCCATCAGGCCGTACAGGGCCACGCAGCCCTGCCCGCGCAGCCAGGACTCCAGATAGCGGATGCCCACCCTGAGGTTCTGGCGCAGGCCGCCGAGGGTGCGGGGCCCGGCGGGCACCGCCAGCAGTTCCGCTTCCGCCACCGGCTCGGGGATCCGATGGAACTGGTTGGGGCCGGGCATGCCCGCGTCGAAGGCCTCCTGGGCCACCGCCACCAGGGCCGGGTGGGCCACCCAGGTGCCGTCGCAGCCGTCCCGCACTTCCCGGGTCTTGTCGGCCCGCACCTGGGCCAGGGCCCGGGCGGTGCCTTCCGGGTCGCCCTTCTGGGGCACGAAGGCGCTCATCCCGCCCATGGCCGCCGCGCCGCGGCGGTGGCAGGTGCGCACCAGCAGCCGGGCGTAGGCCCGCAGGAACGGCTGCTCCATGTGCACCATGGCCCGGTCCGGCAGCACGGCCCCGGGGTCGGCGCGCAGGGTCTTGATGAAGCTGAAGATATAGTCCCAGCGGCCCAGGTTCAGGCCCGCGGCCCGGGTGCGGTGCTCGTGAAGGATCTCCTCCATCTGGAAGGCCGCCGGCAGGGTCTCGATGAGCATGGTGGTGCGGATGCAGTCGGAAGGCAGGTCCAGATCCTGTTCCACCGCTTCCAGCACCTGGTTCCACCACCGGGCTTCCAGGTGGTGCTCAAGCTTGGGCAGATACAGGTAGGGACCCGTGCCCCGCTTGACGAGCTCCCTGGCGTTGTGGAACAGGAACAGCCCCACGTCGAACAGGCAGGCGGGAACCGGCTGGCCGGCCACCTGCAGGTGGCTTTCCTGGAGGTGGAGCCCCCGGGGGCGGACCATGAGGGTGGCGACCTGGGCGTTCAGTTCGTAGACCTTGCCCGATTCCGGGTCCTGGTGGCGCAGCTCCCCGCGAATGGCCAGGCAGAGGTTCTGCTGGCCGGTGACGAGGTTGTCCAGGGTGGGGCAGAGGCTGTCCTCGAAATCGGCCATGTACACCCGGGCCCCACTGTTCAGGGCGTTGATGAGCATCTTGCGCTCGGGCGGGCCGGTGATCTCCACCCGCCGGTCCAGGAGGGCCGCGGGCAGGGGTGCCACCGACCACTCGCCCTGGCGGATGGACGCGGTCTCCGGCAGGAAGCGGGGCCGCTGGCCCCGGTCGAAAGCGGCCTGGGCCGTCTCCCGCCGTGCCAGCAGGGCCTGGAGTTCCTTGCCGAAGCGCTGGGTGAGGCCGCGGACGAAGGCCAGCGCGTCCTCGGTGAGGATGTCGGGGATGGGGGCGGGCAGGGGAACCCATGCCCAGGTGCCCAGGGAAACATTGCCGTGCATGATGCGCTCCAGAGAATTGATCTCAGTCACAAATTGACTTAAACTTGGAGGTACGCAAGAAGATATTGATTTAAAATGGGTTGAGTTGTCAAAAGTTGAAAATCTATTCATGCTGCATCTGTAAATTCAGTCAATGGAGCCAGCCATGCCGGATACCGCAGCGAAGGGGACGCCCCGCCTGGGGGCGAAGGTTCGGGCCCTGCGCCGCCAGGAGGGATTGAGCCAGGTGCAGATGGCCGAGCGGCTGGCCATCAGCCCCAGCTACCTGAACCTCATCGAGGCCAACAAGCGCCCGCTCACCGCCAACCTGCTCATCCAGCTCGCCCACTCGTTCCAGGTGGAGCTCAAGAGCTTCGCCCCGGATGCCGACCAGCGGGTGGCCGAGGACCTGATGGAGGCCTTCGGCGACCCCTTGTTCGAGTCCCTGGACCTGCCGGCTTCGGAGGTGCGGGACCTGGCCCAGAACGAACCGGCCCTGGCCCGGGCCGTGTTCCTGCTGTACCAGTCATACCGGGAAGCGGCCCGGCGCATGCGCACCCTCTCCGACCAGCTCAGCGACGGCCAGGGCTTCCCGGCCGCCTCCACCCCCCTGCCGTCGGAGGCGGCCGGGGACTTCATCCAGCGCCGGATGAACCACTTCCCGGAGCTGGAGAAGGCCGCCGAGGCGCTGTGGCAGCAGGCCGGCCTGGATCAGGAACTGCTCTACGCCGGGCTGGCGGGCGCCTTCCGGGAACGGGGCATCCAGGTGCGCATCCACTGGGCCGATGAGGCCCGGGGCATCCTGCGCCGGTTCGACCCGGACGCGCGCGTGCTCAGCCTGTCCGAGCTGCTCTCCCCCCGCAGCCGCACCTTCCAGCTGGCCCACCAGTGGGCCCTGCTGGCCCTGAGCGAGCTGCTGGACCAGCTCACCGAGGACCCGCTGCTCACCGGCCCGGTGGCCCGGTCCATGGCCCGGGTGGCCCTGGCCAACTATTTCGCCGGGGCGGTGCTCATGCCCTACGGCCCGTTCCTGCGCGCCACCCTGGCCTCCCGCTATGACATCGAGCTGCTGTCCCGCCGGTTCCAGACCAGCTTCGAGCAGGTCTGTCACCGGCTGACCACCCTGCGCCGCCCCGGAGAGGAGGGGGTCCCCTTCCATTTTCTGCGCATCGACATCGCCGGCAACATCTCCAAGAGCTTCTCCGCCTCGGGGATCCGCTTCGCCCGCTACTCCGGCTGCTGCCCCCGCTGGAACATCCACGCCGCCTTCCTGACCCCGGGCTTGATCCGCACCCAGATCAGCGAGATGAACGACGGCCGCAAGTACTTCTGCATCGCCTGCACCCTGCACCGGGACACCGGCAACTACCGGGGCCAGCACGCCATCCAGGCCCTGGGCCTGGGCTGCGAGATCGGCTACGCCCGGGAACTGATCTACGCCGACGGCCTGGTGCTGGACCAGCCGCCGGTGCCCATCGGCGTCACCTGCCGGCTGTGCGACCGCACCGACTGCGAGCAGCGGGCCTTTCCGCCCCTGCACCAGGCCATCCAGGTGGAGGAGGACGTGCGCCGGAGCAGCTTTTACGCCCACCTGGCGGACGGGCAGGGCCGGGGGCGGCGCGGGAAGTGAGGGTAAGCCGTTGCGGTCGGGTAGGCCGGGGTGCTATCGCACCTCGGCCTACCCGACCGCGGATCCTAATCAGAAGGCGAGCAGGCGCTGCAACTCCCCGGGGTCGGCCGGCTTGGTGAGGTGGCGGTCGAAACCGGCTTCCAGGGCGCGCCGCTTGTCCTCCTCCCGGCCGTAGCCGGTCATCGCCACCAGGAAGGGGGGCCGGCCGGCCGGATCCGCGCGCAGGGCCTCGGCCACGGTGTAGCCGTCGGTGTCCGGGAGGCCGATGTCGCAGAAGACCACCTCCGGCTGCTGCTGCCTGACTTTGGCCAGGCCGGTGCGGGCGGTGTGCGCGGTGGCCACCTGGTGGCCGGACAGCTCCAGGAGCATTTTCAGGGTCAGGGCGGCGTCCAGATTGTCTTCGATGACCAGGATCCGGCGGGGCCGGGCGGCGGGGGTGAGCGGCGCCACGGCCGCCTGGTCCGGGCCCGGCGCCGCCGGCAGGGTCAGCACGAACCGCGAGCCCTTGCCCAGGCCGGGACTGCTGGCGGTGACGCCGCCGCCGTGCAGCTCGGCCAGCCCTTTGGCCACGGCCAGGCCCAGGCCCAGCCCGCCACGGCTGCGGTCCAGGCTCCGGTCGGCCTGCTGGAAGGGCTGGAACAGCCGCCCGAGCATGTCCGCGTCCATGCCTATGCCGGTGTCGGTCACGGCGACCTCCGCCCGGTCCGGGCCCTGGGCCAGGACCTCCACCACCACCCGTCCGCCCGGGTCGGTGAACTTGCCGGCGTTGATGAGCAGGTTGCCCACCATCTGGGTCACCCGCGCCGGGTCCGCCCAGATCCATACGGGACCCTCCGGCGCCGTGAAGGCCAGGCGCACCTCCTTGGCCTCGAAGCTGTCGCGCTGGTCCTCCACCGAGCGCCACACCAGCTGGACCAGGTCCATGGATTGGCTCTTGAGCTGGATCTTGTTGCGGGAGATGCGGGTGATGTCCAGCAGATCGTCCACCAGCTGGGAGAGCTGGCGCACTTGCCGCCCGATCACCGCCTGGGCGCGGCAGCTCTGCTCGCTGCCGGGGGTCCCGTGGTCCAGCACATACATGCCGTTGTCGATGGCCGCCAGAGGGTTGCGCAGTTCGTGGGACAGGATGGCCAGGAACTCGTTTTTGCGCCGGTCGGCCGCTTTCAGGGCCGCCTCGCTGTCGCGCAGTTCCCCCTCCGCCTGGCGCCGCTCGGCGGATTCGCGCAGGAGCCGGGCGTTGGTCTTCTCCAGCTCCGCGGTGCGCTGCTCCACCAGCTTTTCCAGGGTCTGCTGCTGGTCCCTAAGCTCCGCTTCGGTCTCCACCCGGGCCACCACGTTGCCGAACAGGCTGCCCAGCGTAAGCAGGATCTCCAGGTCCTCCTTGGAGAACGGCTCGGATCCCCCGTGCCCGACGATGGCCACGGCGGTGATCCGGCGGTCGCGGGGGAGCGGCAGGAAGGCCAGCGAACAGGCCGGGTCGGCCAGGGTCTGGGTGCCCAGGAAGCCGGTCTCCAGCACCGCCCGGATCTCGCCCCCGGCCAGCCGGAGCACTTCGCCGGGCGGAATGCCGCAGGTGAACGCATGGACGAGCCGCAGCTCGCCGTCCTGGCCCGGCCGCACGATCAGCACCATCTCGCACTGGAAGAAGCGTTCCAGCGTCTCGGCCAGTTCCGCCCAGGGATCCTGCCGGAGCGTAAGGTTACCCAGGTACTGCGTGGCGCGCAGCATGACGGTCAGTCGCTCGGAGGCTGTAGGCTGGTTCATGGTCGGATCCAGTAGCATATACCCGATGGCGTGAAAGGTGTGCGCCCCCGGTTCTCTCTACTCGATCCAGCCGCCCCCCAATACCTCATCCCCGGCATAGAACACCACGGCCTGACCGGGGGCGATGGCCCGCTGGGGATCCCGGAACACCACCCGCGCCCGCCGGTCCCCCAGGGGATGAACCACGGCCTCCACCTCGGGGCTCCGGGAGCGGATCTTGGCCCGGCAGGGCAGGGGGCCGGCCGGCGGCGCCAGGCACCAGCTGATTTCCCCGGCGGTGAGCTCCCGGCCCAGCAGGTCCTCCTCGCCACCCACCCAGACGGTGTCGGTGGCCGGGTCCACCCGCACCACGAACAGGGGCGACGCATAGGCCACGCCGATGCCCTTGCGCTGGCCCACGGTGAAGCGCCAGTAGCCCTCGTGGCTGCCCAGGATCCGGCCGTCCAGGTGGCGGATGGCGCCGGGGCCGGCCTGTTTGGGCGCCCGGCCGGCATCCTCGATGTAGCCGTCGTAGCGGCCGGGGATGAAGCAGATCTCCTGGCTTTCGGCCTTGTCCGCCAGGTGCAGCCCCAGGTCCCGGGCCAACTGGCGCACTTCCGGCTTGGCGAGCCCGGCCAGGGGGAACAGGGTGCGGGCCAGGCTGGCCTGGTCGTGGGTGAAGAGAAAATAGCTCTGGTCCTTGGCGGCGTCCGCGGCCTTGCGCAGGTGGTAGCCGGCCGGGTCCCGGGTGATGCGGGCATAGTGGCCGGTGGCCACGAAGGCGCAGCCCATCTCCTCCGCGCTGTCCAGCAGGGCGCGGAACTTGAGGTGCTGGTTGCAGCGGATGCAGGGACTGGGCGTTTCGCCCCTGAGGTAGCCGGCCACGAAGGGCTCGATCACCGCCTCCTGGAACCGGGCCTCCAGGTCCACCACATAGTGGGGGAAGCCGCACTGGAACGCCACCCGCCGGGCGTCCTGGAAATCATCGAGGGTGCAGCACTTGCCTTCGGCTTCCGGTTGGCTGCCGCCCCGGGTCTTGTCGAACAGCTGCATGGACACGCCCACCACGCCGAGTCCCGCCCGGTGCAGCAGGGCGGCCATCACCGAGCTGTCGATGCCGCCGGACATGGCCGCAAGGATCCGGTCCCCGGGGGCCGGGCCGCCCTGGCGCACACAGGCCAGGGCGTGCTCCAGCAGCAGGGATGTTCCGTTTTCAAGCGCCATGCACTACTCCAGGCCCTAGTATCCTGCAGTGTCGTCGCATGGCGCGTACCTCCATCATGTGCGCAGCCGGTGCATCTGCATCAGCCCGAACCCCAAGACCAGGCAGATGGGACAGATGATGCCCCAGAGCGGAGGGAACTCCCCGGCTTTGGCCGCGCCGGTGAACAGGGCCTGCAGCCCCATGAAGACCAGCCCCGCCACCAGACTATAGCCCAGGGCCTGGCCGCGTCCGCCCCGGGGGGTGGGGAAGGCGTAAGGCAGCATGGCGAACATCAGGCAGGGACCGGCCAGGAAGCCCAGCAGCCGGCTCCAGATCATGGTGGCCCGCTCCGGGTCCGGGGCCCATTTCTGCCACTGGAACAGGTCCTTGGTGGAGGCCTCCTCGGCGGAGGTGGTGTCCCGGAGCGCCTTGGCCGGGAACAGGTCGATGGTGTAGGGGCCGGGCAGCAGGTTCAGCCCGTCCCAGGGCAGGGCCTCGGACCGCACGGCCAGCATCTCCCACTTGAGCATGATCGGGGTTTCCTTGCTGGCCGCCTTGAGGGGGAAGCCCCAGCGCACCGGGCCGTCCAGGAACCAGACCACGCCGGTGGAGCCCAGGTGGAGCCAGGACGGCCGGGTCTGCGGGGAGCGGGCCGGGTGTCCCACGATTTGCTGGTAGAGGGGATCGGCCCGCTGGAAGGCCAGGGGCGCCACGAAAGCCTGGAGGATGAAGGTGAGGGCCAGCACCGCGCCCCAGGCCCGGAACCCGGCCTTGCTCCACTGCAGGAAGCTGATCCCGCCGGCGCGCAGGGCCAGCCATTCCCGGGAAATGGTGGCATCGGACAGGGACAGCACGCCCCCCAGGAGAAAGGCCAAGGGCAGCACCACCGCCAGGAAGGTGGGCAGGTTCCAGAGCCAGTAGCGCAGGAACACCAGACCGGACACATGGTTGTGCACCAGATCTCCCGCCAGGGTGGCGTATTCGATGAGGAAGCTGAGGGCCAGGAACGTGCCCATGACCGAACCCCAATTGCGCCACCACAGGTCGGTGCTCCACACAGCCAGGACCCCTTTCCCGGCAGGAAGCCACGACCAGCGCTTGCCAAACAGCCGCCGGCCGGCGGCCGCCAGGGTCTTGGCCGCGGCCTTGACGCCATGGATCACCCGCAAAGCCGTCGGGGCGTCCTGCAGCCGGTGGTGGATGGCCCGCACCGGCGCCAGACCACTGAAGGGGTGGGAATGGTGGGGGTGGAGCCGCCGGTTCAGGAGCCCGAAGCCGGCCGCCAGGAACGCCATGGGCAGGACGAAGAGGGCGATGCGTGGGAAAAGAACTTGAACTTTGGCAGATAAAATCTGATTTTCAAAATACTTCAAAAGCAGGTAATACAGCACGATCACCCCGAGGCTCTTCACCACGGCGCCCCCTTGCTGGAACCGGGGATGGCCCAGACCCAGGGCGATGCCCAGCAGCAGGAGGGCGCAGGCGGCCAGGGGCAGGGTGAACCTCCGGCTCAGCTCCACCAGGGATTCGGGGGTGTGCTGGGACAGGAGATAGCGGGTGGGCTGGAACCGGCCATGGGTGGACTGCAGCAGCCTGGGCACCGGAGGCACGTCGATGGTGTAGGTGTGTTCCTGCTCCTGGATGAGCGTGACCTTGCCATCATCTTTATGGATGGACGCTCCGTGAAGGTCTTCAAGGCGTAGATTTATCTCCGAATGTTCAAAGGCCTTGTCGCTTTGCCCCCATTTCATGGTTTTCGCCACCAGGTGCTGGACCCGGTCGTTGCTCACCTCCATGAGGTGGATCTCCCCGTCGGGCGCGATCCACACCGCGTTCCGGGGCGACCGGGGTGGGAACCAGGGGGGCGCGCCGGGCTTCAGGAACCGGGTTCGAGCCTCTTCGAACATCTTGGTCTGGGCCTGCATCTGGGTGGCGTTGGCCCAGGGCACCAGGAAGTGGGCATTCAAGGTGGCCAGGACCAGGAGCCCTGATGCGAGCAGCAGCCAGGGCTTGATCAGCGCGCGCATGCCAACGCCCAGTCCCTGGGCGGCGACCAGTTCGGAGCCCTCGGCCAGGTGCTGGGTGCCCATCAGCCCGCCCAGCACCGCCGCCATGGGCAGGACCATGCCCAGGTTTTCTGGCACCGCCAGCAGCAGCAGGGGACCCACCCAGCGGAATGGGGCACCGATCGAAAAGATCTCCTTGGTCACGCCCACCACCTCGTACGCCATGAGCATGCCGCCGTAGAACAGCAGGGCACCCAGCAGGGGGAACAGCCAGCGTCTCAGGAGGTAGTTGCGGAGGATGTTTTGCACGGGGCGGGCTTTCGATCATTCAGGGGTGAGGCCAAGGGTTCGGGGGTTCAGATCCCTGCGGAAAGGTCCAAAAGTCGGGAAATCGGGCTGGTTGCGGTCGTATGGCTAGCTTTCGATAATGTATATTATGTAACCTTGGATCCAAACCAGCGTTTTGACCGGGCGCTCCATCGGTCAGATGACCTTGGCCGCGAACAGGTCGTGGATGTGGACCACCCCGCGAGGGGTATCCCCATCTTTCACGATCACGAAGGTGATCTTCCGGGCCTCCATGATCTTGGCGGTCTCCACCGCCAGGGCCGAGGGACTGGTGCAGATCGGGTTGGGGCTCATGATCTGGAGGGCGTTGAGGCTCAAGGGGTTGCTCCGCATCTTCTGGGCGCCTTGCAGGGCCCGGCGGATATCGCCCTCGCTGATGACCCCCACCAGGGTGTCGCCTTCCATGACGGTGGTCATGCCCAGCTTGCCCTGGGTCATGGCCTCCAGCGCCTCCATCAGGTCGGCGGCGGGCGTCACCCGGGGGAATCCGGTGTGCATCAAGGCTTCTACTTTCAGTAACCTGGCACCGATGTTGCCAGCGGGGTGGAACTGGGCGAAGTGCTCCAGGGTGAAGCCGCTCTCCACCATGTGGCAGGCGGCCAGGAGGTCGCCCCACACCAGTTGCAGCGTCGTGCTGGCCATGGGCGCAAAGTTGAGCGGGCACCCCTCCCCTTCGGGCATGGCGTAGGTGAAGCACCAGTCCGCCGCCTGGCCCAGGCGGCTGTCCGGGTGGGCGGTGATGGCGCCGATCTTCACGCCCAGCCGGATCAGGCTGGGCAGCAGCCGTACGATCTCTTCGCTCTCGCCGCTGTTGCTGAGGATGAGCACGGTGTCTTCGGCCATGACCATGCCCAGGTCGCCATGGAGCGCGTCGGCGGGATGCAGGTAGAAGCTGGGGCAGCCGGTGGAAGCCAGGGTGGCGGAAATCTTCTGGGCCACCAGGCCTGACTTGCCCATGCCCGACAGGACCAGCCGCCCCTGGCTCTGGATGACGTGCTTCGTCCAGGAATGGACCAGGGCTTCATCGAAGCTTCCCTCCAGCGCCGCGATGGCTGACCGGGTGGCCTGGAGCACATGCCGGGCTGCCTTCGCTGGATCGGTAGTCAAGGTATGGGACGAAGTCGAGTCTTGGACCACACTGGGCTCCCACGGGTGGCACGTGCCTAAAACCATGCTAACAGCCACTGCCTATGCCTGTCCCGGCCGGAGCATCGCGGCGACGGCATCCTCAGCCACCAGAGCCCGGCCGACTGGAACGTGGATCCCAACGTGTTCCTGAACCTGGAACTATAGCCAGCTGTATTCACAAGGCGTCCCGTCAATCTTTATTCCTGTCATCCCCCGGGCGTTTTGCTAAAATTTCGCATGGAACGCATCTGCCCCTCGCCCGGGCCTTGGTCAGGCCGGCGCATCGCCCACCTGGACATGGACGCCTTCTTCGCCTCGGTGGAACTGCTCAGCCACCCGGAACTGCGGGGGCAGCCGGTGGTGGTGGGCGGGCCGCGGCGCAAGCCCCAGGACCAGGACCGCACCTTCGGCCGGCTGCGCGACTACACGGGGCGCGGGGTGGCCACCACCGCCACCTACGAGGCCAGGGCACTGGGCGTCCACTCGGGCATGGGCCTGATGAAGGCGGCCGCCCTGGCCCCGGACGCCATCCTGCTGCCGGCCAACTTCGAGGCCTATTCCCACTGCTCCAGGCTGTTCAAGGCGGCGGTGGCCGAACTCGCCCCCACCATCGAGGACCGGGGCATCGACGAGATTTTCATTGACCTCACCGAGGTTCCCGGGGAGACGGTGGAACTGGCCCAGCGGCTCAAGGATGCGGTGCGCGCCGCCACCGGCCTGGGCTGCTCCATCGGCATCACGCCCAACAAGCTGCTGTCCAAGATCGCCTCGGAGCTGCAGAAGCCGGACGGCTTGACGGTGCTCACCCTGGCCGACCTGCCCACCCGCATCTGGCCCCTGCCCCCGTCGGTCATCAATGGCGTCGGCCCCAAGGCCAGCGCCCGGCTCGAGGCCATGGGCCTGTGCAGCATCGGGCAGCTGGCGGCGGCGGATCCCCAGGCGCTGCTGGCGGCCTTCGGCCAGAGCTACGGCGCCTGGCTGTGGCAGGCGGCCCATGGCCGGGACGAGCGTCCCCTGGTCACCGCCCGCGAACCCAAATCCGTGAGCCGGGAAACCACCTTCGCCCAGGACCTGCACCCCCGCCGGGACCGCACAGCCCTCACCGGGATCCTCCTGGACCTGTGCCGGCGGCTGGGCGACGATCTGGAACGCAAGGGCCTCCTGGCCAGGACTATCGGCATCAAGCTCCGCTTCGACGATTTCCAGACCGTCACCCGGGACCTCACCCTGGACCGGGCCACCGCCGAACCCGCGGCCATCCGCGACGCCGCCCGGTCCTGCCTGCGCCGGGTGCCCCTGGACCGTCCGCTGCGCCTGCTGGGGATCCGGGCCGGAACCCTGGTGCTGCCGGGAGCGGTGCTGGACGAGGAGATGGATCCCTTCGCCGACGGAGCTTCCAGGGTTGCCGGGATGCTTCGGCCCATCGACTGATTTATCCAAACCAGACCGATCTGGCCTCTGGTATTCGTGGCATTCCCGCCCGGGGTGCGCTAGGCTCTCTCCCTGTGAGCTGCTCATGAGCAACCGCACCCTGATCCTGGACAGCATCCTGCATCAATACCTGCTGGACCAATCCCTGCGCGAGCATCCCCAGCAGGCGGCGCTGCGCGAGGCCACCCGGGCCCATCCCCTGGCCCGGATGCAGAGCTCGCCGGAGCAGGGGGAGCTGATGCAACTGCTGGTCAAGCTCATGGGCGCCCGGCTCACCCTGGAGATCGGGGTCTTCACCGGCTACAGCGCCCTCACCGTGGCCCTGGCCCTGCCCCCGGACGGCCGCGTCCTGGCCTGCGACCTGAGCACGGAGTACACCGCCCTGGGCCTGCCCTTCTGGGAGCGGGCCGGGGTGGCCGGCAAGATCGAGCTGGTCTTGGGCCCTGCCCTGGCCACCCTCGATGCCCGGTTGGGCCGGGGCGAAGGGGGCAGCTATGACTTCGCCTTCATCGATGCGGACAAGCCTAACTACGACAACTACTATGAGCGATGTCTCCAGCTCCTGCGCCCGGGCGGCCTCATTGCCATCGACAACGTGCTCTGGAGCGGCCGGGTGGCCCGGCCCGCGGAGCTGGACCCGGACACCGCGGCCCTGCGGACGCTCAACGCCAAGCTGCACCACGACGAGCGGGTGGACCTGGCGATGGTCCCCATCGGGGATGGGCTGACCCTCGCCCGCAAGCGCTGACGGCTGCTCAATCCCCCATCCTGTTCCAGGGCTTTCTTTGCCCTTGAGTCCATGCCACCCGGCCGTGCTTGCAATCTTCCTGCCGCGGACTCCCGGGTGGCGGGTTCTGTTCTCCACGTCACAACCATTCATCAACCTGTGTTAAACCCCCTATAATGGGGAAAAGGGAACTGAAGGCTTGGCCCATGCCCTTTTTCTTAGTTTTTTATTGGTGGAACCGCGACTCCGCTGGCATCCGCCCGGAACCCGCCCATGCCCCGAAGGAATCCAGATGCTCAACATCACCGATGTGCGAATAACCAAAGTCGAAGGGGACGAGAAGCTGCGGGGTTTCGCCGCTATCGTCCTGGACGACAGCTTCATCGTCGGCGATCTGCGGGTGCTGGAGGGTGAGGACGGCTACTACGTCGCCATGCCCAGCAAGCGCAAGCGCGACGGGACCTTCAAGGACATCGCCTACCCGCTCAGCAACGAGGTGCGGGAAGCCATTGAGGAGCGCGTCCTGCTGGCCTACGAAGCCGCCACCGGCAACCGGGCCATCTCCCGCATCGAGCGCGGCGAGGCCACCGTCGTGCGCGGTGACCTGCTTGGAGTCGAGGAGTTCGGCTTCACCCCCAAGAGCAACCCCTGATACGACTGAGGGAGGCACGCCTGCTCACGCTGCTCGCTCTACATCCCCCCTCTGCAGTTTGGACATTCCATCCCATTTCATCATGACCTGCCGGTGGCTCTGGAATGGTCCGTCCGGGTCCCTCGGCTTGGCGACGACTCAACTCGGGTCCCCCGGCCAGGCGACGACCAACACTTTCGCTTCGCACTTTCCGTACACGCAAGCTGCGGGCGGAAAGTCCGAAGCGTTTG
>PLUC01000087.1:28153-48441 GCA_003165415.1 Holophagaceae bacterium | reverse complement strand
CGGCGGGGGGGGCGGGCGCGGACACCTGGGGCTGGACCTCCGGGGCGGCGGGAGGCGCCTGGGCCGGTCCAGGCACGGCCGGAGCCGGGGCGAGGGCGGGCGCGGGCTCCGGCGGCCTGGTCCCGGACCGGGTGGCCAGATAGGCGCCGCCGCCGGCCAGCAGCAGCGCTCCGGCGCCGGCGGCGTAGAGCCAGGTCCGGCGCGGACGCGGGGCTGGGCCCGGGGTCGGGATCGTGGTCGGGGGGGACACCACGGTGGTGAGGCCCGGATCGGGCATCCGTTCCATCAGGGTGGGGGCCGCGGCCACGGTCTGCGTGCCCGGGGGCGCCTCCAGCAGCCGCTGGCGGATGAGCATGGAGGTGGCCTCATCCAGGGTGCCGGACCAGGTGGGGTCCTTGCAGGACCGGAGCGCCTTGGCCAGGTCCTCGGCGGTCTGGAACCGTTCGGCGGGATCCTTGGCCAGGGCCTTGTCCAGGACGTGGCGGATGCTGGGGCTGATGCCCTGGATGGACTCCATGTCCAGGGGCGCGGGGGTGTCGGAGACGATCTTGAACAGGATGGTGGTGGTGTTGTCGCCGGCGAAGGGCTTGCGCCCGGCCAGGCTCTCGTAGAGCATCACGCCCACGGCNNCGGGCGATGCCGAAATCCATGACCTTGGCCAGGAGGTTCTTGCCGTCCCGCACCACCCGGACATTGGCCGGCTTGATGTCCCGGTGGATGATGCCGTTGCGGTGGGCGTGGCTGAGCCCGTCGCACACCTGGGCCAGCACCTCCAGGAACTGCGAGGGCGACAGCGCCCTCTGCTTGATGAGGTCCTCCAGGTCGTCGCCCTTGACGTATTCCATGACCAGGAAGAAGGTGTCCTGGTCCTTGTCGAAATCGTAGATGGTGACCAGGTTGGGGTGGTTCAACTGGCCGGCGGCCTCGGCCTCCCGGCGGAACCGCCCTTCGGCGTCCTCCCCCTTGGCGGCGGTGGGCAGGATGGTCTTGATGGCCACTTCCCGGCCGATGACGGGATGGTGGGCCAGGTAGACTTCGCCCATGGCTCCCTGCCCGAGGGTGCGCAGAATTTGATACTTGCCGATCTGCTTGGCCATGATCACCTGCATTATGGGTATGCTCGACTCTAACGCGCAAGCCCCGGTCTTCTGTCGATGCCTAGAATAGGAGAGAATCTACCGGCGCGCAGCAGCCTAACGCCGCCCCGAGGGTCCCATGCCTGACTTTGAATCCTATTCCATCGTCAAGTGGCTGCACGTGCTTTCCATGGCCCTGGGCGGCGGGTCGGCCATGATCATCCTGATCCTGGTGGGCTTCGAGGACGGCCGGGAGGATCTCAAGGGCCTGACCTCGATCCTCTGGAAGCGCACCGCGGCCTGGGCCTTCCGCCTGGCGGTGCTGCTGGGGATCCTCCTGCTGGCCATGCGCATGCACGCCGGGGACCATCCCTTCCTCGCCCGCTACCTGCACGTGAAGCTGGCCCTGGTGCTGCTGCTGCTGGGGTGCTCCGAGCTGAGCGGCAAGGCCCTGGCCAGGGCCCGGCGCGGGGCGGCCATCCTGGCCTTCCTGCTGTTCCTCATGGTCACCTTCGTCGCCGTCAACCGGGACGCCTTCGGCTGGGTGACCCACCATTCGCGGCCGGCCGGCGGATCGTTCACGGGCGCGGTGGAACAGGGCCCCGAATAGCTCAGGCCTGGCTCAGCGCTGGTTCCGCCTGCCGCATGTAGGAGATCCGGGGAGGGAAAGGGGTCAGGCTCAGGGGTTCCCTGGCCGCGGCCCGGGCCCCGGGCGCGAAGCCCCCGGCGTAGCGGCGCAACTCCTGGAGGTCCAGGATCCGCACCGCGGGGAACATGTTCTTGATCAGGCCCAGATCGGCCAGCAGCCGTAGCGCGCGGCTGAACGCCTCCCGGCTGGCGCCGATGCGCTGGGAGGAATCCTCCTGGGTCTCGCGGAATTCCACCAGGCACCGCCCGGGGTTCCGGCCCTGGTAGTCCAGGATGATCTGGGCGACCCGTTCCGGAACGCTGTGCAGGCTCAAGGCTTCCACCAGGGACAGGAGGTGGCGGATCTTCCCGGCCAGATGCTCGCCCAGCCACATGGCCACCGCGGGGCTGCTGGCGGCCATGAGCTTGAGCGGCGCGGGCGGAATCAGCCAGCACTCGGTTTCGCCCAGGGCCTCCGCCCCGGATGCCGCCAGCCCGCCATCGAAGGCTTCGTCCACCCCGACGCAGGCGCCGGGATGGAGCAGGTCGATGACCTGGACCTTGCTGCGCCCGTCGGTCTGGAACACCTTGAGCGTGCCCCGGACCACCACCAGCACCCCGGGCATGGCCACGCCCTGGGTGAACACCGGGTCACCGTCCCGGTAGCGCCGGAGTTCGCTCACCGCGAACAGTTCCCGGGCTTCCGCGGCCGGAAGCCCCGGCAGGTAGCTGATTTCTTCCAAACTCGCCACAGCCTGCCTCATAGAGCGTGCTCCAACAATCCTGCGGTTAGCCTGCTGAGGGCGGGAAGATCGGGCGGACCGGCTCCCCCTGCCCTTCCTGCCTTTGGTTTCAATGGGATTCAAGCAAACTGGTTCAATGGGAGAATGCTACCAGTTGGCCAATGAAAGGAGTTTCCGACTTTACAATTATTTTATGTTTGTTTTGAAGGTTATTGCGATTATCTTAGTTGAACATTCCGATTTCTATTTCATTTTTGAAAGGAATGATCATGTCGGCCGACCTCGACCCCATCGACCTCAAAATGCTGCGTCTGCTCCAGAAGAACGGGCGCCTCAGCAACGCCGAATTGGCCCAGTCGGTGGACGTCAGCCCCGCCACCTGCCACCGCCGGACCCAGCGGCTGTTCGCCGACGGCCACATCAAGGGCGTGAGGGCCCTGGTGGCGCCGGAGAAGGTCAACCGGGGCGCCCTGATCATGGTGGGCGTGGTGCTGGACCGTTCGACCCCGGACAGTTTCGCCCAGTTCGAGGCCTCGGTGGCGAACCTGCCCTTCGTCCTGGACTGCCACCTGGTGGCCGGCGATTTCGACTATTTCCTGAAGATCCGGGTGGAGGAGATGGACGCCTTCAACCGCATCCACGGCAGCCGGCTGATCTCGTTGCCGGGGGTGCGGCATACCCGGACGTTTTTCGTGATGAAGGAAGTGATCGATAATGCCCCTCTGGACTTCTGACGGCTGCTAGAGCTCCAGCGTGATCCCCTGGGCCAGCTCGACCCCGCCGCTGAAGTTGATCGCGCTGGTCTGCCGGCGCATGTAGACCTTCCAGGCGTCGGAGCCGCTCTCACGGCCGCCGCCGGTTTCCTTCTCGCCGCCGAAGGCGCCGCCGATCTCGGCGCCGCTGGTGCCGGTGTTCACGTTGGCGATGCCGCAGTCGCTGCCGGCGGCGGACAGGAACAGTTCGGTCTCCAGCAGGTCGTCGCTGATGATGGCGCTGGACAGGCCCTGGGGCACGTCGTTCTGGATGGCGATGGCCTCCTCGATGGTGCGGTAGGGGGTCAGGTAGAGCACCGGGGCGAAGGTCTCCTCGCGGGTCATGGGCAGGCCGGCGGCCACTTCGGCCAGGCAGGGGGTGACGTAGCAGCCGCCGGGGTTGGGCAGCCGCTCGCCGCCCATGAGGATCCGTCCGCCCTGGGCCTTGATGGTCTCGATGGCCTCCAGCATGGTGGCCACGGCGCCGGCGTCCACCAGCGGGCCCATGAGAATGGCCGCGTCGCGCGGGTCGCCGATCGGGGTCCGGGCATAGAGGGCCTGGAGCTGGGCCACGAAGGTATCAAAAATGGACTCGTGGATGATCACCCTGCGGGTGGAGGTGCAGCGCTGGCCGGAGGTGCCGATGGCGCCGAAGTAGACGGCGTCCAGGGCCGTTTTCAGGTCGCCTTTCTGGCTGACGATGACCGCCCCGTTGCCGCCCAGTTCCAGGATGTGCCTGCCGAACCGCTCCTGGACCAGCCTGCCCACGTGGCGGCCGCCGGGCACCGAGCCGGTGTAGGACACCAGGGCCACCCGGGGATCGGTATTGATGAGGTCGCCGATCTCGCTGCCCTTGCCGATGGTCAGGCTGCAGATGGCGGGGTCGTAGCCGAACTTGCGCAGGACCCGCTCGGCCAGCCGGGTGCAGGCGAGGGCGGTGATGGGGGTCCGGCTGGACGGCTTCCACAGCACCGTGTCGCCGCACACCAGGGCGATAGCGGTGTTCCAGGCCCACACCGCCACCGGGAAATTGAAGGCGGTGATCACGCCCACCACCCCCAGGGGCTGCCACTGCTCCTGCAGCCGGTGCATGCGCCGCTCGCTGGGCATGGTGCGGCCGTAGAGCTGCCGGGACAGGCCCACGGCGAAATCGCAGATGTCGATCATCTCCTGCACCTCGCCCAGCCCCTCGCGAAGGGTCTTGCCCATTTCCAGGGTCACCAGCTCAGCCAGGGCTTCCTTGTTGCGCCGCAGTTCGTCGCCCAGTTCCTTGACCACCTCGCCGCGCTTGGGCGCGGGCACCAGCTTCCAGGAGGCGAAGGCGCCGTGGCAGCGGGCCAGCACCTGCTCGAACTCGGCCCGGTCGACATTCGTCACCGCCGCCAGCACCTCGCCGTCCAGGGGAGAAATCACCTGCTGCCTGCTGCCGCTGCCCAGCCATTCCCCGTGGAAGCCGCCGGGGTTCCGTTGCGAAATGCCGAGCCGTTCGAGGAGGTGTGCCGTGTGGTCGTTCATGGTGATTCCCTTCCGTTAAGCCGTTGGGTCAAAATAAACCTCGCCGTTTCGGTGTCGGTCCGGCATAAGGTGGCGTAACAAAATCACCTGAAAAGCACAGGTAATTTTGTAACGCCACCTAAATGTATACGTTCCCTGGCTCCGGTACTCAAACGCGTAGCATTCACCCCCGGCATGAGTACAATTCATGGGTATGGCGAACCAGCTTGATCTCTATCAATTGCGCACGTTCCACGCCCTGGGCCAGACCGGCAGCTTCACCGGGGCCGCCCGGCGGCTGAACCTCACCCAGTCCGCCGTCAGCCACGCCATCGCCAAGCTGGAGGCCAACGCCGGCACGGAGCTGGTGGAGCGCCGGGCGCGGGAGTTCCGGCTCACCGAGCATGGGGACAGGCTGTTCCTGGCCTGCGAGGAGGTGTTCGCCACCCTGGAGGCCGCGGCCGAGGACCTGGACGAGTCCAGGGCCACCGGCCGGCTGCGGCTGGGGGCCACGGTGGAGTTCGGCAGCAGCATCCTCATGCGCCACATCCAGCCCTTCCTGGCGGCACACCCCGGGGTGGAGATCGATTTCACCCTGGCCCACGATCTGCTGGCGCCCCTGCTGCGGGACGACCTGGACCTGATCATCGACTGCCAGGAACATTTCCAGCCGGAGCTGGAGCGGCGCCCCCTGTTCCGCGAGACCTTCGTGGTGGCCGGTTCCCCGGGCTTCCAGGCAGTCCACGGGCTCAGGAGCGCCCTGGACCTGGCCGGGTGCCCCGTGCTCTCCCTGGACAAGGCCGGGGCCTGGTGGCACCGGTTCCTGCTGTCCCTGCCCGAACCGGAACGCCCCGGACTCACCCGCATCATCGAAGTGAACCACCTCCGGGCCATGATCAACGCCGGGGTCGCGAGCCTGGGCGCCCTGCTGGCGCCCACCTACAGCGTGCTGCAGGAGCTGGAGCGCGGCGACCTGGTGGCCCTGCTCCCCGCCATCCGCCCGGTGGAGGAACGGTTCTGCATCTACCAGAAGAAGCGCAAGGCCGTGCTCCGCAAGCAGCGGATGCTCACGGAGTACCTGCAGACCATCAGCCCCGCCGAGTTCGGCGTGCTCTAATACCCCGCGGCCTGCCCGTCCTTGCGGCTCTCGCTGGCCCCGAAGAGCACCTTCTGCCCGGGATCCCAGCGGATCCCCTGGTAGCCGCCGTAGCCTGCCAGCATCCAGGCCACCGGGTGCCCCATGGCCATCAGCTCCCGCACGGTCTCGTAGGGGAACCCGCTTTCCAGCTGGATCGTGCCCGGCAGGGCGCCCGCGACACCGGTGGGTTCCGGAGACCCTTCGTGGGCCATTCGGGGCGCGTCGCCGGCCTCCTGGATGCCCATGCCGAAGTCCACGATGTTCATGACGATCTGCACGTGGCCCTGGGGCTGGAACTCCCCGCCCATGACCCCGAAGCTCAGGAAGGGCTCGCCGCCCCGGGTGATGAAGCCGGGGATGATGGTGTGGAAGGGGCGCTTGCCGGGCGCGTAGCTGTTGGCCCGGCCCTCGTCGAGACTGAACAGTTCGCCCCGGTTCTGGAGGCAGAAGCCCAGCCCGGGGGTCATGCCGCTGCCCATGCCCCGGAAATTGCTCTGGATCAGGCTCACCATGCCGCCTTCCCCGTCGGCCACCGTGAGGTAGACGGTGTCGCCGTCCTTCAGGGCGGGATGGCCCGCCTCCAGCCGCCGTGAGGCCCGGCCCTCGTCGATGAGCGCGCGCCGCCGGCCGGCGTAGCCCTTGGCGAGGAGGTCCGCCACCGGGACCGGGACGAAGGCGGGATCCCCGTAGAACCGGGCCCGGTCCTCGAACACCAGTTTCTTGGCCTCGGTGACCAGGTGCACGTGGCGCGGGCTGCCGAAGGGGATCCGGGAGAAGTCATAGCCCTCCAGGATGTTCAGCATCTGCAGGACCGCGATGCCCTGCCCGTTGCCGGGCAATTCCCACACCTCGTGGCCGCGGTAGTCCACGCTCACCGGCTCGACCCACTCGCCGCGGTGGGCGGCCAGGTCCTCGCACGCGAGGAACCCGCCCTGGTCCTTGAGGCAGGCCTCGATCTCCCGGGCGATGGCGCCCAGGTAGAATGCGTCCCGCCCCCCTTCGGCCACCAGCTCCAGGGTCCGGGCCAGCCTGGGATTGCGCCAGACCTCTCCGGCCCGGGGCGCCCGGACGCCGTCCACCGAGAAGGTTTCCCGGAAGCCGGGATAGTCGCCCAGGATGGCCATGTCCTGGGCCATGTAGTGGGCGATCACTTCGGAAACGGGAAAGCCTTCACTGGCGTACTGGATCGCCGGGGCCAGCAGGGTCTTCATGGGCAGCCTGCCGAACCGGGCGTGCAGCTCGAACCAGCCGTCCACCGCGCCGGGAACGGACACCGGCAGCGGCCCCCTGGGCGGGATGAAGGCCAGCCCCAGGCGCCGGAAGTGCTCCAGGGTGAGCGACCGGGGCGACCGGCCGCTGGCGTTGAGACCATGGAGCTTCCGCTCCCCGGCGGCCCACACCAGGGCGAACAGGTCCCCCCCGATGCCGGCGCCCGTGGGCTCCATGACCCCCAGGGCCGCGTTGGCGGCGATGGCCGCGTCCACGGCCGTCCCCCCCTGCTTCAGGATGTCCACGGCCACCTGGGTGGCCAGGGGCTGGCTGGTGCAGGCCATGCCGTGCTGCGCGGCCACCTCCGACCGGGTGGCGAAGGCCCGTCCCGTCACCCGGTCCATGGGAGGCTCCCGGGGAGGGACGGCCCGGATGGGCCGTGGCATGTGGGCTGGTTCATCGTGGGATTCCGAGGAATCCTTGTTTATACCGCAATTCCCGGGTCTGTTCAGCTCGATGTCAGCGCCGCCAGGGTGCGCTCCGCCAGGCAGCGGATGAAGGCGGGGTGCACGCCCGGCGCCGGCAGGCGGCGGTAGCTGCGCACGCCGGCCTTCAGGGCCACGCCCCGGAACAGGATGTCCAGTTCGTGCAGGGTCTCGATGTGCTCGCTGACGAAGCTCACCGGCAGGACGATGAGGTCCCGGCCGGCCAGGGTCTTCAGCACGCTGCCCAGTTCCGGCTCCAGCCACTTGATGGGCCCCACCTTGCTCTGGTAGGCCAGCCGGTAGCCGCCGGGGATGGGACCCAGGCGCGCCTTGAGGGCCTCCACGGTGGCGACGATCTCCCGCTGGTAGGGATCGCCCGCCGCGATGGCCTTGGCCGGCAGGCTGTGGGCGCTGAACACCACGGTGGCGCCCGGGACTGACCTCAGCGCCGCCGCCAGGGGCTCGGCCAGGCTGTCCAGGTACTGGGGATCGGTGGCGTAGTGCAGGACCCCGGGCAGCAGTTCCAGGCCGGCGGCGCGGGCCTCCCGGGCCAGTTCGGACAGGCTGGAGCCGGTGGTGCCCTGGCAGTCGTGGGGATACAAGGTCACCGGGAGGAGGCGGCGGATGCCCTGGGCCGCCAGGGCGCGCATCATGCCCGCGGCCCTGGGCGCGGCGTAGCGGAAGACGATCTTCACCGGTTCGGGACGTCCGGCCTGGCGCAGGGCCTGGCGCAGGGCGGCCGCCTGCCGCGCGGTCTCCCGGAGGATCGGGCTGCCGCCGCCGATCTCCTGGTAGCGGCCGCGCACTTCCCTGGCCCGGCCTCTGGACAGACATGTCGCGTAGAGCGGCTGCAGGAACCTCGGTCCCGGGAACTTGACGATCTCGGCATCGGCGAACAGCTTGTACATGAACGGCTCCACGTCGGCCTGGCGCAGCGGGCCGCCCAGGTTCAGGAGCAGGACCGCGGTGTCGGTCACACCGTTCTCGAGAACTTGGTGGTGGTCGCCAACTGCTTCAGGTAGGCGTCGAAGGGCTGCACCAGGTTGCGCACGAAGCGCCGGCCCAGGGCCGTGATGAACACGCCCTCCGGGCGCACCTGCACGGTGCCGTAGGGCTCCTCGGCCCGCAACTCCTCCAGGGCGTCCTTGAACAGCACCGGGCCGTCCACCCCGAAGCGCGCGGCCAGCGCGTCCCAGCGCAGCTCGAAGGTGCCCATGAGCTCGTGGATCAGCCAGCGACGCATGAGGTCGTCGTCGTTGAGGCGGTGGCCCTTGTGGATGGCGAAGTGGCCCCCCTGCACCTGCCGCTCCCACTTGGTGAGGATCTTCTCGTTCTGAGAGTAGACCCCGGCCACGTTGGAGATGGCGCTGGGGCCGAAGCCCAGGAGATCGGAACCGGCCGCCACCGCGTAGCCCATGAAGTTGCGGATCAGCCGCCCATCCTTCACGGCCTTGGCCATCTCGTCGTCGGGCCGGGCGAAGTGGTCCATGCCGATGGCCACGTAGCCGTGCTGCTCCAGGATGTCGACGGCGAGGAGCAGCAGTTCCAGGCGCAGCTCCGGGGCCGGCAGGGTCTCGGTGGGGATGGTGCGCTGGTGGGCGAGCATGCTGGGCAGGTAGGCGAAGCCGTAGATGGCCATGCGGTCCGGAGACAGTTCCAGGGTGCTCTCCAGCGTGTGCCGGAAGGTGGCCATGGTCTGTCCCGGCAGGCCGTACACCAGGTCCAGGTTGACCCCGGTGAAGCCCAGGGCCCGGGCCTGCTTGACGGTCGTGAGGGTCTGGTCCCAGGTCTGGCCGCGGGTGATGAGCTCCTGCACCCCTTCGTCCAGGTCCTGCACGCCGAAGGAGACCCGGTTGAAGCCCATCTCGCGCAGCGCCGGCAGCTGGTCGGGATCCAGGAAGGTGGGGTCCACCTCGATGGAGACCTCGGCGTTGGGCAGGAGCGGGAAGCGGTCGGTGATCAGCTTGAAGGTCCGGGCCAGCTCCGGCACCTTCAGGTAGGTGGGCGTGCCGCCGCCCCAGTGCAGCTGGATGGCCTGGCGCCGCCTGGGCAGCCGGGCCGCCCACAGGTCCACCTCCGCCTCCAGGGCCTGCAGGAAGCCTTCCACGGGGGCGTAGCTGGGGCTCACCACCACGTTGCAGCCGCAGTAGGAGCAGCGGCGCTTGCAGAAGGGCAGGTGGGCATACAGGGAGAACGGCCCGGGATCCTGGTCGGCCCTCGCCAGCGCGTCGATCACTTCGGTTTCGGGGAAGCCGTCGGACCACACGGGCGGCATCGGGTAGCCGGTGTAGCGGGGTCCGGGGCGGTCATAGTGCTTGACCAGTTCCTGCAGCGATAAGGCCATCGGGTGACGCCTCCATGGATCATGATCGTGCGCCGCCTTGAAAGCCGCAACACGGGTTGGGATATTACCCTTTGACGGCGTCGATCACCGCGCCCAGCACCTCGGGATCGGTCTCCGGCAGCAGGCCGTGGCCCAGGTTGAACACGTGGGCCTGGCCCTTCATGGTCTCGACGATGGCCCGGGCCTTGCGGCAGGCGGTCTCTTTCCCCGTCAGCAGGGCGGTGGGGTCCAGGTTGCCCTGCAGCACCTTGTGCGGGAAGGCCGCCCGCGCTTCGGCCATGGGCACCTGCCAGGACACCGCCAGGCCCTCGCAGGAGAGCCGGTCCAGGCACGGGGGCAGGATGCCCCGGGGGAAGTAGAGCCGGGGCGCGCCGCTCACCTGGCTCAGGGTGCGCTCCGCGGCGGGCAGTGCGAACGTTTCATAATCTTCCCGGTCCAGCTCCCCGGCCCAGGTGTCGAACAGCTGCACCCCCTGGGCGCCGGCGCCGATGTGCCGGTTCAGCAGCAGGGCCGACACGTCCGCCAGCCGGTCCAGCCACTGGCGCGCCCGCACCGGCTCCCGGTGCAGGAAGGCCTTGGCCCGGATCCAGTTCTTGCTGCCCTTGCCCTCCAGGCCGTAGGCGAACAGGGTCCAGGGGGCGCCGGCGAAGCCCAGCAGGGCCTGGTGGACGGGGAGCTGGGCCCGCACCTTGCGCAGGGCGGCCTGCACCGGCTCGAACACCCGCTCGTCCAGGGGGCCGGCGGGGTCCAGCTGGTCCAGGGTGGTGGTCAGCCGGGGGCCCCCTTCGGGGATGACCACCCCGCAGCCCAGGGCGTCCAGGATCACCAGGATGTCGGAGAAGATGATGGCCCCGTCCAGCTTGGGGAAGCGCCGCACCGGCTGCAGGGTCACCTCCGCGGCCAGGTCGGGATCGTAGAGCACCTGCTCGAAGGTGGCCTTCTCGCGGATGGCGCGGTACTCGGGCAGGAACCGGCCGGCCTGGCGCATGAACCACACCGGGGGCGTGGCGAGGGCTTCGCCCTGGAGGGCGCGGACAAGGGGTGCGATCATGGGTGCTCTTTCAAAAGTGTTGGTTCTCAAGCTTTCCGCAGTTCCTGGCCGACCATGCCCACGGCCCGCTCGAAGTGGGCCAGTTCCTCGTCCCCGTGGGCCGCGGACAGGAAGGCCACTTCGAAGCCCGAGGGGGGCAGGTAGATCCCCTGCTCCAGCATGAGCCCGTGCATGTGGTTGAACTTGGCGATGGCGCCGCTCTCCACCCGGTCGGCGCGCTTGACGCCGGGCTGGAACAGGGGCCAGAGCAGGCTCCCCACCCGGGGCACATGCAGCCCGGGGATCTTCTCGAAGGCGGTGGCCCAGCGGGCGCCCTTGTGCTCCAGGTCGCGGTACAGGTTGGGAGTCAGCTTCTCCAGGGTGGCCAGGCCCGCGGCCATGGCCACGGGATTGCCGCTCAGGGTGCCGGCCTGGTAGACCGGGCCGTCCGGGGAGATGACCGCCATGATGTCCTTGCGGCCGCCGTAGAGGCCCACCGGCATGCCGCCGCCGATGATCTTGCCGTAGGTGACCAGGTCCGGGGTGATGCTGAACAGTTCCGCCGCGCCGCCGGGGGCCACCCGGAAGCCGCTGATGACCTCGTCGAAGATCAGCACGGTGCCGTTCCTGGTGCAAAGTTCGCGCAGGCGGTTGAGGAAGGAGAGGTCCTGCACCAGTAGCCCGTTGTTGGCGGGGATCGGCTCGATGATGACGGCCGCCAGTTCGGGGCCCAGCTTGGCGAAGGCCTGTTCCAGGGCCTCCAGGTCGTCCAGGGGCAGGACGGTGGTGAGGTCGGCGAAACCCCTGGGCACGCCGGCGCTGGAGGGCTCGCCGAAGGTGGCCAGTCCCGAACCGGCCTTCACCAGCATGCCGTCGGAGTGGCCGTGGTAGCAGCCTTCGAACTTGATCACCCGGTCGCGCTTGGTGAAGCCCCGGGCGGCGCGCAGGGCGGACATCACCGCCTCGGTGCCCGAGGAGACGAAGCGCATCTTCTCCACGAACGGGACCATGGTCTTGATGCGCCGGGCCAGGATGTTCTCCCGGCGCGAGGGGGCGCCGAAGGTGAGGCCCTCGTCCATGGCCTCCTTGGCGGCGGCGATCACCTCGGGCACGGCGTGGCCCAGGATCAGGGGACCCCAGGACATGCACAGGTCCACGTAGCGGCGGCCCTCCTCGTCCTCGAAGCGGGCGCCCCAGGCCTTGCGGAAGAACTTGGGCGTGCCGCCCACGGCGCGGAAGGCCCGCACCGGGCTCGATACTCCGCCGGGGAAATGGGTGAGGGCTTCCTGGAACAGGGTTTCGTTGGCGTTTTCCATGTCAGATCCAGTGCTTTTGGAGGGCTTCGCGAGCCGCGTAGGTGACGATCCAGTCCGCGCCTGCGCGGCGGATGGCTAGGAGGTGCTCCCGGAACAGGTTGGCTTCGTCCACCCAGCCCAGGCGGGCGGCGGCCTTGACCGTGCTGTACTCCGAGGAGGTGTGGTAGGCGGCGATGGGGCACAGGGTCTGCTCGCGCAGGCGCCAGATGAGGTCCAGGTTGGGCAGGGCCGGCTTCACCATGAGCGCGTCGGCCCCCTCCTCCAGGTCCAGCAGAGCGTCCCGGAGCCCTTCCCTGGCGTTGCGCGGGTCCATCTGGTAGCTGCGGCGGTCGCCGAACTTGGGCGAGGAGTCGGCGGCCTCCCGGAACGGCCCGTAATAGGCCCCGGCGTGCTTGACGGCGTAGCTGAGGATGCCGGTGTTGGTAAATCCGGCGACCTCCAGGGCTTCGCGCATGGCCTTGATCCGGCCGTCCATCATGTCGGAAGGGGCGACGATGTCGGCGCCGGCCTCGGCGTGGGCCACCGCCATCCTGGCCAGGGCGGCGACGCTGGGGTCGTTGACGATCTCCGCCCCGCGGTTGACCCCGCAGTGGCCGGTGTCGGTGTAGGCGCACAGGCAGACGTCGGTCATCACCACCAGGTCCTGGCCGAAGGCCTGCTTGAGGGCCTTGACCGTCACGGGGATCAGGCCGGCCGCGTCGAAAGCCGCGGCGGCGTCCGGGGACTTGTGGGCGGGCTCGGGGACGCCGAACAGCAGCGCGGTGCGGATGCCCAGCTTGAGGTCGGCTTCCACCTGCTTCAGGGTGGCCTGGACGCCGTTGCGGGCGATGCCAGGCAGGCTGCTGATCTCGGTGGAGCCTTCCCGGGGCTGGATGAAATGGCCCTGGATCAGGTTCCTGGGCAGCAGGTCGGTCTCGGCCACCAGGTCGCGGATGGCGGCGGTGGCCCGGAGGCGGCGGGATCGGATCAGCATGGAAACCTCACAAGTCTTGCCGGGGGTAAAGGAGCCGCTGCAGAGATGATGCCTCGGGCTCGCACCAGCCATCCACAGGATACCCTGCCTGGAGGAAAGCCTGCTGGGTCCGCTGGCCCCAGGCAAAACGAAGCAGGTGGGCGGACCGGGGCCCCAGCAGTTCCGCCTGCAGCGGACTCAAGGCCAGGACCGCGTCCAGGGCGGGCATGGCCGGCGGCGGGTCCAGGGGCGCTTCCCGGTGGGTGATCCAGGGCAGCAGGCGCCAGGGGGTGCCCGCGGCCGCCTGCTCCAGGTGCTCCCGGCTGCGCTCGGCCCGGGCCAGGAGGAAGGTGCCGCCCTGGGGGAAGCGCTCCCGGAGCAGATCGAACAGACCCTCGGCCTGGGGCGTGGTGCTCACCAGCACCGTCCGGCCCGCCAGGGCCCTGGCGGTGGCCTCGCCCTGGGCCAGACAGGGCGGCCCGGGCGGCAGCAGGGCCAGGCGGGCCGCGGCGGGGCTCAGGACGATGACCGCGTCCGGGTCGGGCACCGGCGGCTCGGCCAGGGTGGCCTCCATGGCCGTGAGGAACAGCGGCACCGGCTCCCATCCGGCGGCCAGAACGGCTTGGCTCAGCGCATCGTTCAGGGCGCGGGCCAGGCCCAGCCGCTTCACAGTCCCAGGCCCCGGAGCACCTGGGCCACCAGGGCCGCGTCGTCCGCGCCCCGGGCGTCGGCCCAGCGGAGGTCGCCGTCCACGGCGTAGCCGGCCCGCAGCCGGATCAGCCCGTCCGGCAGCGGCTCGGCCAGGGCGCCCAGGGGCTGCTGGCAGCCGCCGCCGATGCCGGCCAGCACCTGCCGCTCCAGGGTGACCAGGCGCAGGGTGAGGGGATGGTGGAACCCGGCCAGGGCCTCGATCAGCGCCTGGTCGCCCTGGCGGGCTTCCACCAGGAGGGCGCCCTGGGCCGGGGCGGGCAGCAGTTCGTGGGGGGCGAAGGGACGGACATCCAGGCCGGAGAGGTCCAGGCCCAGGCGCCTGAGCCCGGCCGCGGCCAGGATGGTCCCGTGCAGGGGCTCGCCGCGCAGCTCGCCGTCCCTGACCCGCTGCACCCGGGTGGGCACGTTGCCGCGGATCCAGGTGAAAGTGGCATTGGGCAGGGCCCGGCCCAGGAAGCGCAGCCGGCGCTCGGAGCTGGTGCCGATGACCGGGTGCTCCGGCGCGCCCGGGCGCATGAGCAGCAGGTCGGCGGGGTCCTCCCGCTGGGGCACGCAGGCGGTGACGATGCCCCGGGGGCGCTCCAGGGAGACGTCCTTGAAGGAGTGGATGAGCATGTCCACGTCCCTGGCCAGCAGGGATTCCTCCAGCTCCCGGGTGAAGAAGCCGGTGCCGGTCTCCTTGCCCAGGGGCCCGGCCAGCCACTTGTCGCCGTGGGTGGTGAAGCGTTTCCATTCGATGTCGTGCCCGCACGCGCGCAGGTGGGCCACCAGGGCCTCGGACTGCTGCACCGCGAGCTGGGATCCCCGGGTTCCAAGTACGATTTTCATGGTCCTGTCCAGCCTTATCGCTCTTCCAGGGCGGGTTCGCGCTGGAGGTTGAGGGCCCGGAACGCCAGGGTGCGGCCCCGCTTCAGCAGGGATTCCAGGGCCTCCAGCTGGGCCGGATCCAGGCCCGCGAGCGCGCTGCCCGGGGCGATGGCTTCGGCCTCCATGGCCTCCCAGGCGTCGGTGAGCCGCTCCTGGGCCGTGCGCATGGCGAACTTCTGGATGCGGGTGTCGGCCCGCTTGCGCAGGCGTTCCACCGCGCCGACGATGTACGGCTCGGCGATGCCGGCGGCGTCGTGCCGCTTGAGCTTGGTGTTCTCGGTTTCCGCCAGGAAGTAGGAGAGGTCCACCCGGGAGACCCAGGGCAGCTGGCCCAGCTCCGGCTCGGAATCGTAGGGCAGCGCCAAGTCCACCAGCTTCACCGGATGGCACTGGTTGCGCGACCAGTTGTCGAAGGTGAACAGCGGATCGTTGCTGGCGGTGGCGGAGACCACCGCGTCGAAGCCCTGGGGGTTCATCTGCAGCTGGGCCAGGGGCACCATGGGCAGGCCGAAGGCCTCGGCCTTGGCCAGGGTGCGGTTGGACATGGTGATCTCGAAGCCCCGCTCCGGCAGGCGCTGGGCCAAGTAGCGGCTCATGGGGCCGACACCCACGATGGCCACCCGGGCGCCGGGGACGAGGGTGGTCTCCAGGTGCCTCAGCGCGGCCGTGGCCACGCTGGCCGAGCCGTCGTCCAATCCGATGCGGGTGCGCAGGCGCTGGGCCTCGCGCAGGATGTCCTCCAGCGCGGCGGTGGCTTCCTGGCCCGCGGTGCGGGTCTCCTTGGCCATGGCCAGGGCCTGGCGGATCTGGCCCACCACTTCCCGGTCGCCCAGGTTGGCGCTGTTGAGGCCGGTGGCCACTTCCAGCAGGTGACGCCAGGCCGCCTCGCCCTCGAAGCAGTCGATGTCGGGACCGAAGCCCAGGGTGGTGCCGTCGCCGCCCCAGAACATCCAGATGACCCGCTGGCAGGTGGCGAGGAACACCAGTTCGCAGGCGTCGGAGATCCGCCGCCAGAGCAGGAGGTGGTCCGCCAGGTGCTGGCGCACCACGTTGCGGGCCACAACCTCAGGCTCATGCCTTGGAATGTGATAGGTGTAGAGAACTGGATCCATGGGCCGCCGTCTTAGTTCGTCTAAGAGATCAGGGTATCTTAAATTATTGAATGAGCGTGGATGTAAATAGTCAAAGCGATTTTTTCCCCAGGGACGTCCCGGGACCGAATTTCCAGTGGATTTGCATGACTGCGCTTAGGTTACATACCTGCTGGTCCGAATTCCCGCCGAGGCGGGAAAAAACAGAATTGATGGCCGTCACATACCTACCAATGCCCCTTGCCTTCGCCGACCCGGCGGGCGTACGCGGGAGGGTCGCCCCACTGGTTCAGGGCGACGGTGCGTCCCACCGATTCCACCCGGCCCATCAGGCATCCGCGGCATTCCTCCCGGGCCTCGTCCATGCACGGTTTGCCCTCGTACAGCTTGTAGTTGCCCCGGGCGTGCACGGGGGTGAGGTTGGGCATGGTCACGTTGGCGCCGTAGCTCAGGCCGCGCTCGCGGCCGTCCGGGACCATGGCCTGCAAGGCCGTGGTGGCGGCGATGTTCACATCGGGGCAGGCCAGCCGGACCGTGGCGATCATGTTGAGGCAGAGCTGCAACTGGTCCGCCTCGGGCAGCGGCTGGACCCAGTCGCCCATGGGCGTGTCCAGGTGGGGCAGCCAGGGGCCCATGCCGACCATGTCGATGGGGTGGTCGCGGAAGAACAGGATGTCGTCGGCCAGCATCTGCAGGGTCTGGCCGGGGATGCCGATCATGACCCCGGTGCCCACCAGGAAGCCGGCCTCGGCCAGGTCCGCCAGGGCCTGCTTGCGGGCGGCGAGGGTCTGGGCCGGGGGATGGATGGTCGCGAACAGGCCGGGGTCGGTGGTCTCGATGCGCAGCAGGTAGCGGTGGGCGCCGGCTTCGTGCCACTGCCGGTAGGTTTCCAGGGGCTGCTCGCCCAGGGACAGGGTGATGCCCAGCCCCTGGGGCAGGTCGGCCAGCACCGACTCGGCCCGGATCCGCCGGACCAGGTGGCTGATGAAGTCCCGGAACCCGGCGTCGCCGCGCTCCCCGGCCTGCAGCACCAGGGAGCCGTAGCCCGCCTGGGCGCACCAGCGGGCGCCGTCCATGACCTCCTGCTCGGTGAGGGTGAACCGCTCCACCTTGGCGTTGCCGGCCCGGATCCCGCAGTAGTTGCAGTCGCAGGCGCAGATGTTGGACAGCTCGATGATGCCGCGGTAGAACACCGAGTCGCCCACCTGGGCCCGCATCACGTCCACGGCCCGGGCGCGCAGACGGGCGGTGTCGGACGGGGTGCGCAGGCCGAGCAGCAGCACCAGGTCCTCGCGGGTAAGGTGCTCTTTATGGAGGACGGTGTTGAGGGGGTCCATAAGCTCTTTCGTTTCAGGGGGGACTGATTCGGCTTCCCCTCGCTTCCATTCTATGAGGCTTCCTGGCCCGACCCCCGACCAAACTCACCCGCACCTTCATCCGCCCCGAAGCGTCCACCGCCACCACCTCCCAGCGCAGCGGTCCGTCCCGCCCGGCGGCCACTTCCCCGGGCCCCAGGTTGAACGCGGCACCGTCCAGCTGCCAGCGGCCATTGGGGTGGTAGGGCGGAGGCGGCTGGGGTCCGCCGGGGTGGGCGTTCACCACCCGCACGGGGCCCTGGAACTGCCGGAGCACCTGGTAGCCCTTGACCACGGCCAGCCGCCCGGGATCGATCCGGGCCACCACCAGCCCCTCGTAGCCGGGACCCCAGCGGTTCCCGGTGCGGCCCCGGTCGAAGCCCCAGGGGCGGCGCACGTTCAGCTCCCAGAACCGGCCCCTGCCCCGCGGATCGGGCACCACCACGCGCTGGGGCGGCTCCCGGGGGGCGCGCTCCAGGGGGTCCATCCAGCCCTCCCAGGCCCGGCTCACCTTCAGGGTGGTCACGGTGGCCCGGAACCGGCCGCAGTACCAGAGCTCGCAGCGCACCCAGCCGGTGGGCTGGGCCGGACTGTAGCCGGTGTCCTCCTGCCAGGGGAAATCGTTCGGGTGCTCCCGGTCCCAGCCCTGGAACTGGCCGGTGTCCATGATGTCCCAGCGGCCGGCGGTGAGGGGGTGGCTGTTGTCCATGTACAGGTCGCCCACCCGGTGCTCGCCCATGGCGTGGATGCCCTCGTGGACGATGCTGCCCAGGGTGGACTCCTCGGGGAAGAACACCACCGGCCAGAATTTGGCGAAGTTCCAGGGCAGCGGGCGGAGGAAGCAGATGGCGCCGAAGTGGGCAGGATCGTTGGTGACGTTGCGGGACGGCCCCGGCGGGATGAGCCACAGGTGGTCCGGCTTGCCGTCGGGCCCGGGGGCGCCGGTGCGGTTGTTCACCTGGTCGAAGGGCTTCAGGTCCATGCCCCTGACCTGTTCCATCGCCCAGCCCACCAGCTCCTCGCGCCGGTCGTCGAACATGAATCGGGGCGGATGCGGGTGCGCGGGCTCGATGGGCTCGGGATGGTCCAGGTGCAGCATGGCGCCCTCTTCCAGTTCCAGGCTGCCCTTGGAGATCTCGTAGTAGTAGTTGGCGGCGCTGGCTTCCCCGGGCCGGCGGCTGAACAGGATCGCGCGCAGCTCCGCGTCGCTGCGCAGCTGCTTAATCCCCGGCAGGTCCAGGCGCAGGGCCAGCACCTTCTCCCGGTCCCAGGCCGGGGCCGGGCGCAGCACCAACGGCCCGGACAGCTCCGCCAGCGGCACCAGGTCCCGCTGCCAGCCGGACTTCTCCACAGCCAGCACGGTGTCGGCCGGGCCCAGCTCCAGGGAGAACCGCCCGTCGGCGTCGGTGAGGGCCTGGGGCGGCAGGTCCCTGGACCGCACCCGCACCAGGCGGTCGGGGTACACCAGCACCCCCGCAAGCCCCTGCTGGCCGTCGGTCACGCGGCCCCGGACCACCCCGGCCAGGGAGGAAAGACACAGCATCCAAGTGAAAAGCAGACGTACCATGGTTCCAACGATACAATGGAAGGTTCTGATCTCTGAGGCCACGTGTGACCGACCCCAATCTCATTCGCAATTTCTCGATCATCGCGCACATCGACCACGGCAAGTCGACCCTGGCCGACCGGCTGCTGGAGCTCACCAACACCATCGCCATGCGCGACATGCAGGCCCAGATCCTGGACGACATGGAACTGGAGCGGGAGCGGGGCATCACCATCAAGGCCCACGCCGTGACCCTGAAGTACCCGGCGCTGGACGGAAAGATCTACACTCTCAACCTCATCGACACCCCGGGGCACGTGGACTTCACCTACGAGGTGAGCCGCAGCCTGGCCGCCTGCGAGGGGGCCGTCCTGGTGGTGGACTCCACCCAGGGGGTGGAGGCCCAGACCCTGGCCAACACCTACCTGGCCCTGGAGAACGACCTGGAAGTCTTCCCGGTGCTCAACAAGACCGACCTGCCCTCCAGCGATCCCGAGCGGGTGCTGGAGGAGATCAACTCGGTCATCGGCCTGGTGGATACGGCGCACGCCATCAATGTATCGGCCAAGACCGGCGAGAACTGCCTGGCGGTGCTGGAGCAGATCGTCAAGTGCGTGCCCGCCCCCAAGGGCGACCCCAAGGCCCCCCTCCAGGCGCTGGTGTTCGACTGCCACTACGACCAGTACCGCGGGGTGGTGTGCCTGGTGCGCATCATGAACGGCACCCTGAAGGCCGGGGAGACCGTGCACTTCATGGTCACCGGCAGCGAGCACCGGGTGGACGAGGTGGGCGTGTTCAGCCCCAAGATGACCAAGACCGACGACCTGAGCGTGGGCGAGGTGGGCTACGTGGCCGGCAGCATCAAGACCCTGGCCGACGTCAAGGTGGGCGACACCATGACCCACGCCCTCACCCACAACACCCGTCCCTCCACCGAGATGCTGCGCGGCTTCAAGGAACTGCAGCCGGTGGTGTTCGCCGGCATCTTCCCCACCAACAGCGACGACTACGAGAACCTGCGCGACGCCATGGACCGGCTGCGGCTCAACGACAGCTCGTTCAAGTACGAGCCCGAGACCAGCCAGGCCCTGGGCTTCGGCTTCCGCTGCGGCTTCCTGGGCCTGCTGCACATGGAGATCGTGCAGGAGCGGCTGGAGCGGGAGTTCGACCTGGACCTCATCACCACCGCCCCGTCGGTGCGCTACAAGGTGCACCTCACCGACGGCACCGAGGAGGACGTGGACAACCCCTCCCGGCTGCCCCCCCTGCCCCGCATCGCCCGCATCGAGGAGCCGATCATCGAGGCCACCATCCTCACCCGCCCGGACTTCGTGGGCGGCCTGCTCAAGCTGTGCGAGGAGCGCCGGGGCCTGCAGCAGCGCCTGGAGTACGTGGGCAAGGACCGGGTGATGCTGGTCTACGAGCTGCCGCTGAACGAAGTGGTGCTGGACTTCTACGACAAGCTCAAGTCCATCTCCAAGGGCTACGCCAGCTTCGACTACCACATGAAGGACTACCGGGAATCGGACCTGGTGAAGATGGACATCCTGGT
>PLUC01000087.1:0-28092 GCA_003165415.1 Holophagaceae bacterium | reverse complement strand
AAGGACGTGCTGGCCAAGTGCTACGGCGGCGACGTCTCGCGCAAGAAGAAGCTGCTGAACAAGCAGAAGGAAGGCAAGAAGCGGATGAAGTCCATCGGCAACGTGGAGATCCCCCAGGAGGCCTTCCTGGCCATCCTCAAGGTGGACAACTGAGATGACCAGGGCCGTGCTGCTGATCCTGGCGCTGGCCGTGCTCTATTTCCGGCTCCGGGGGCGCGGGCGCCGCTAGATTTCCGCGGCCCGGGTCTTGGCGGCCTCGGTGATCCGTTCGGTGGCGTGGGTGATCTCGATGGTCTGCTCCGCCTGGACCGCGGCGCCGGCCACCCGGGTGTTGATCGCCTCGAAGATGGCCCGGATGCTTTCCATGCAGGGGACGATCTTCTGCACCTCGCCCTGGGAGCGCTCCGCCAGCTTGCGCACCTCCTCGGCCACCACGCCGAACCCCCGGCCCGCCGCGCCCGCGTGGGCGGCCTCGATGCTGGCGTTCAGGGCCAGCAGGTTGGTCTGGCCGGAGATCGCCTCGATCTCCTCGGCCATGGGCGCCAACTGGGCGATGAGCTCGATGGAGGACTTCACCTCGCCCTGGAGCGCGGTAAAGGTGGAGGTGCCGGCGTTCAGGTTCTGCAGGATCCGGTCCAGCATGCCGGCGATCTGGCCGGTGAGGTCGGCGTTCTTGCGTTCCGACTCCCGGGTCTGGGCATCCAGGGACCCGCGGGCCTCGGCGGCCTTGCGGGCCTCCTCCTCGGCCCGGGCCCCCTCCGCCCTCGCCATGCGCTCCATGTAATGGGCGCAGTTCTCCTTCCGGTTGAGCCCGTTGTGGAAGGCGGTGGCCATCTGCTTGCAGGAGCCGTAGCCGCAGGCCATGCAGTCGAGGAAATCCTCCGGGGTCCGCTTCTCCAGGATGAGGTACAACGCCTGCAGCTCCTGCTCGGTGGGGATCCGGAGTGGGCGGTCGCCGGAGCGGTCCTGGTAGGTCCGCCCGTATAGGCCGGGCCGCCAGTACTTCTGGACCACTCTGGCCAGGGCGGCCCGGGACCGGGCCAGGCCCATGGGGCCGGTCTTCCGGTGGCGCAGCCGCATTTCCCGGTTGCGCCGCTCCACCGGCGCCTCCAGCTCGTCCTGGGAAAGCTCGTGGCAGCGGGTGGCGGTGCCGCCGTTGCAGCCCTTTTCGCAGTTCAGGCAGTCCACGATCAGGGGGGCGCAGCCCTTGTCCACGGACGCCTGGAGCGAGGCGAGGTACGGATAGATGGCCTCGGTGCCCTCGATCTTGCGGATGACGTTGGCCAGGTCCGGATTCCACCGCTCGGCGGTGCGCATGAGGCCGCCCGGGGTGGAGAACAGCACCGCCCGTTCCGCGGGCGGGTTGTCATACTCCTCGGCGGGAAAGCTGTCCAGGCGGATCCCCTGGGCCTGGAAGTGCTCGGCCAGCCGCACCATGGTCACGTTGTAGTCGCCCAGGCCAGTGGCCACGAACTCGCGCTTCTTGGCGAAGCACGGGGAGATCACCGCGAACTGGTGGTCCGCGTACTGGGGGTAGAAGGTCTTCACCATGCGGATGGTGTGCAGCATGGGACTGTCGGCCGGGGCCAAGTGCGGCAGGAGTTCCGGATGGTAGATCTCGATGAACGAGACGATGGCCGGGCACGGCTGGGCGATGACCAGGCTCGGCGCGTGGTCCGCCACGTGGGCCAGGTAGCTCTTGACCGTGAGTTCCGCGCCGAAACTCACGTCGAAACAGGCCTTGATGCCCAGGGATTTCAGCCACCCGTTCAGGTTCAGGTGCTGGTCCGGGAAATTGGCCGCCACCGCCGGGGCGACGATGGCCACCATCTTCTGATTCCGCTTCAGCGCGGCGAGCCAGGCCGCCGTGTCGTCCACCCCCCGCCGGGCCTCATGGGTGCATGCCTTGATGCAGTTGCCGCAGCCGATGCACAGGTCCGGGTTGATGGTCACCCGGTCCCCGGACCCGTCGTTGCAGAACTTCACCGGGCACACCGAGATACAGGTATGGCAGTTTAAACATTTATCGCTGTCGACCTCGACTACGGCGGGGAGGGGGTTGTTCATGGTGGTTCCGATGGAGGTTGAAGGTTACATTATTATTATTTTAAGCCTGAATCCTACAGTCAAACGGCTTCGAATTTCAACATCTACTTGCCGCGATCCATGATTCACCTGCTTCGGAAACCCCCTCCCATGAGCCCAATCCATCCTTCCGCTGTTCCAGGCTGGGGCAGGTCAGACCGTCAGATCCACCAGCGCCCCCGGGGTGGCCGCGCTTCCGGATGTGCTGCCCGCCATCGCCGAGTAGTCGGCATCCAGGATCTGGGACGTGCCGCCCACCGCCCAGGCCGGCTGGGACGGCACATAGTCGGGAACGCTGGTGACCAGGGGCTTCCCGAATAGCTCATAGCCGCCTTCGCCAAATCGATCGAGTCGGGCATTGGGATCGGGGATCACTCGATCCAGCGGAAAGAGTGGAGCAAAGCCGATAGCCATAAAAAAACCCATCTGAATATATGCCTTTTCAGGATCCAGGGCAAGGGATAGCTCCCCTAGGGTCGGTCAAGACCTGGAAGCCCTCTGTGCTCTTCCTCGGTCAGTTCACCCTTCCGGGCAAAGGCGGCCAGGATCGCCCGCACCCCGCACCCTTTCCCGCTACCGCCGCCCCAGCGCCCCCGAGGCCCGCAGCTCCACCACCAGGTCCGGCACCAGTTCCGCCACCTTGAGGATCTCCGCTTCGGTGGTGTACCGGCTCAGGGAGAAACGCACCGTGCCCATGGCCTCATCGACCGGAACCCCCATGGCCCGCAGCACGTGGCTGGGCTCCCGCTGGCCGGTGGTGCAGGCGCTGCCGGTGGAGACGCACACGCCCCGGTCGCTGAGCTTCAGGAACAGGGCCTCGCCCTCGATGCCGCGGAAGCTGATGAAGGCGGTGTTGGGCAGCCGTTCGGCCCCCGCCCCGTTGACCCGGGTCTCGCCCACCCGCTCCAGGATTCCAGCTTCGAGCTGATCCCGCAGGGCCCGCACCCGGCCGCCCATGGCCTCCAGGTTCTGGCCGGCCAGTGCGGCGGCCTGGCCCAGGCCGACGATGCCGGCGACGTTCTCGGTGCCGCCCCGGCGGCCCCGCTCCTGGCCGCCGCCCAGCATGAANNGCCTGGGTGCCGTCCACATGGAACAGGGCGCCCTTGGCCTTCACCAGGGCCCCGGCCTCGGCCAGGGGGAACAGCACGCCGGATTCGTTGTTGGCGGCCATGACCGAGACCAGGGCGGTGTCCGGGCGCAGGGCGGCCGCAAGCTCGGCCAGGTCCAGCCGACCCTCCCGGTCAACGCCCAGCAGGGTTGTTTCCGCCCCCTGGCGCTTCAGCCAGTCGGCGATGGCTAGCACTGCGCTGTGCTCCACGGCGGTGGTGATGAAGTGACGCTTGTTCGGAACAGCCTCGAACACGCCCCGGATGGCGTGGTTCAGGCCCTCGGTGCCGCCGCTGTTGAACACCAGCTCGGTCTCCTGGCAGCCCAGGAACTCGGCCAGCTGCCCACGGGCGTTCACCACCGCGCCCTCGGACAGCCGCCCTAGCACGTGCGCCGAGCCGGCGTTGCCGTACTCCTCCCGCAGGAACGGCAGCATGGCCTCCAGCGCCTCGGGGGCCAGCATGGTGGTGGCGTTGTTGTCCAGGTAGACCGGCGCGTCCTTCATCCAACTATCCTACTTCAAGACCACCAGCAGACATGAGGGGGATGCGCCCCGCACCGCCCATGCCTCCCGCTGCCCATCGGGCAGGTCCGCCCAGTTGTTCCGGTCCACCAGGGCCCAGACCGGCCTGGACGGGTCCTCCCCGCGCAGGCGCAGGGCCGTGGGGGTGAAGGCCCGTTCGTCCTCCTGGAACCAGCGGTCCCGCTCCTGGGGGTCCAGGTGGTCCCGGCCGTAGGCCAGTTCGCCGGTGCCGGCCACCACCACCGTCCGCCGGCCGCTGACGAAGGGGATGGCCTGGAAATAGTTGCCGCAGCTGATCCATTGGGCGTTCCCGGGGGCCAGCCGCACCAGCCTTGAAGCGTCCTTGCCCGGGCCGGCCACACCCTGGGCCGCCAGGGTGACCAGCAGCAGGACCGCCCCCAGCGCGGCCATCCAGCGGATCCCGGTGAGCCCCCTGGGGCGCAGGGCCCAGCAGCCCAGGGCGGCGAAGGCGGCGCCGGTGCCCAGCACCCAGCCGATCCCGGACTTCTCCTTCAGCAGGAAAGGACCGGCCAGCGCGAGCAGGACGCCCAGCAGGAGCAGTTCCCATCCGCAACGGGAGAAGGCCCGGAGCTCCTCCCCTTCCCGCTCGAAGGCGCAAGCCAGCGCCAGGATGGGCACCAGCACCGGCAGGATGTACGGGGGCAGCTTGGAGCCGGAAATCGAATAGAAGCACAGCGGCCACGCGGCCGCCAGCAGCACGGCCGCCAGGGTCCACCGGTGCAGGGGCGCGTCGGTGGTCACCGGGCCGGAGGGGCGGCCCAGGAAGGCGCAGGCGCGGCCCACGCCCACCAGGGACGCGCTCAGCCAAGGCATGAGGCCCAGGGCGAGGATGCCCGCGAAGTACAGCTTGTCCAGGACCGGGTTGTCGGAGCCCTGGCGGGCGTGGACGTGGGACGTGAAGCGGGCGAAATGCTCATGGATGAAGAAGAACGTGGCATGGCCCGGATGGGCCCGGTCCACCAGCACAAACCAGGGCACGGCCAGGAGCGCGAACAGCAGCCAGCCCAGCGGGTCCAGCAGGGTCCGAAGCAGGGCCGCGCGCAGCCTAGCGTTGCGCCAGGCCCAGGGCAGCGAACAGATGAGGGTCGTGCCCACCAGCGCGGGGGCGGCCAGGCCCTTGGTCATCATGGCCAGGGCCAGGCTGCCGAAGGCCAGCAGGGTCCAGCCCAGCCCGTCCCGGCCCTGGAAGCGGGCGGCGACGGCCTCCACCCCGGCCGCGAAGGCCAGCACCTGGAACGCGGAGAACAGCGCGTCCAGGGTGAGGATCTGTCCGCACACGTAGGCCAGGATGGCGGTGGCGGCCATGAAGGCGGCCCAGATGGGCCGCCGGGCCCCCAGCCGCCGGGCCAGGCGCCAGCCGCACCAGAGGCTGATGAAGGTGGCCAGGGCCAGGGGCAGCCGGGCCGCGAACGCATAGGGCCCGAACAGGCGCATGGACAGGGCCGACAGCCAGTACTGCAGGGGCGGCTTCTCGAAATAGAGCACGTAGTTCAGGCGCGGGGTCAGCCAGTCGCCCAGGGCCAGCATCTCCCTGGGGATCTCGGCGTAGCGGGCCTCGTCCGGTTCCCACAGGGGCCGCATGAACAGCGGCAGCAGACCCAGGAAGAACCAGATGGAAAGAAGGCGCCAGCGTTCCTTTCGGGTCATTCGGTCTCGACGATCTTTTCCATGGCCTTGTGCTCTTCCACGAAGAAGTCCAAGGACTTGCGCAGGGCTTCCTTGATGCCGATCTTCGGCTTGAAACCGAAGGTCTCCTCCATCCGCCTGATGCTCGGGGTGCGCACCAGCACGTCCTGGTAGCCCTTGCCGTAGAAGGTTCCCGAGGATTCCTCGACGATCTCCGACAGGGGCGTGCCCCGCTCCAGGCGGAACGGGTGGTCCTTCCAGATCTCCACCATCATCTCGGCGATGTCCTTGACGCTGTGGTCATTGCCCGGGTTGCCGATGTTGAAGATCCTGCCGTCGGCCTTGCCGCCCTCGTTGCGCAGCACGGCCATCAGCCCGTCCATGGCGTCCTCCACGTCGCAGAAGCAGCGCCGCTGGCTGCCGCCGTCCACCAGCTTCAGGGGCTCGCCGTTGAACAGGTTCCAGGCGAACTGGGTGACCAGGCGGGAGGAGCCCTCCTTGGCGGTGTTCAGGCTGTCCAGTTTCGGTCCCATCCAGTTGAAGGGCCGCACCAGGGTGAACTTCAGGCCGTCCCGGAAGCCGTAGCCCCAGATGACCCGGTCCAGGAGCTGCTTGGAGGTGCTGTAGATCCAGCGCTGCATGGGGATGGGGCCGGTGACCAGGCAGGAGGTCTCCTCGTCGAACTCGGTGTCCGGGCACATGCCGTAGACTTCGGAGGTGCTGGGGAAGATGACCCGCTTCTTGTACTTGACGCACTGGCGGATGATCCGCAGGTTCTCCTCGAAGTCCAGCTCGAACACCCGCAGCGGATCGGTGACGTAGACCTTGGGGGTGGCGATGGCCACCAGGGGCAGGACCACGTCGCACTTCTTGACGTGGTACTCGATCCACTCCTTGCTGATGGAGATGTCGCCTTCCACGAAATGGAAGTGGGGGTTGTCCAGGAACTCGGCGACCTTGTGGCTGCCCAGGTCCATCCCATAGACTTCCCAGCTGGTCTCACGCAGGACGCGTTCGACCAGATGGGAACCCACGAATCCATTTACGCCCAGGATGAGTATTTTCACGGATGTCTCCACGCACAATAGCCCTCAAGCTTACCAGGGTCCGGCTTATCATGGCGCAAGGGAGACCTGACCGTGAACCTTCTGCTCCTCCAGGACGAGGATTTCCTGGACCCGGGACGGGTCCGGCTCACCGGGCGGCGCCTGCGGCACGTCACCGAGGTGCACCGGGCCCGGGCCGGGGACGAGCTGGCCGTGGGCCTGCTGGGGGGCGCCCTGGGCCGGGGCCGGGTGACCCGGCTGGACGCCGAGGCGCTGGAACTGGATGTGGTCCTCCACCAGGCGCCGCCCCCCAAGCTGGCGCTCACCCTGGTCCTGGCCTTGCCCCGGCCCAAGGTGCTGAACCGGGTGCTGGCCGCCGCCGCCAGCCTGGGCGTGGCCCGGATCTACCTGGTGAACGCCTGGAAGGTGGAGAAGAGCTACTGGCACAGCCCGCGCCTGGGCGAAGCGAACCTGCTGCTCCAGCGCATCCTGGGCCTGGAGCAGGCCCGGGACACCATGCTGCCGGAACTGCACCTGCGCCGGCTGCTGCGCCCCTTCGCCGAGGACGAACTGCCCGAACTGCTGCGGGGAACCCTGCCGCTGCTGGCCCACCCCGCGGCCGGAGCCGAATGCCCGCGGGCGGTGGCGGATCCGGTCACCCTGGTCATCGGCCCGGAAGGGGGCTTCATCCCCGCCGAGATCGAGCTGCTCGCCCGGAGCGGCTGCCGGCCGGTGCGGCTCGGGCCGCGCATCCTGCGGGTGGAGACCGTCGTGGCTGCGCTGATCGGACGGTTGTTCTAGGATGCCTTGCTGCTGCGGCTGGTGGCGCTGAAGGGCACGAACAGGCCACAGCCCAGGGCGCGCCGGCCGCCGAAGCCCTGGTGCTGAAGCAGCAGGCTGGCCTGGGGGGTCAGCCCCCGCACCGCCATCTCGAAGCCCAGGAGCTGCCGCCCCTCGATGCGGATGGTGCGCGGCCGGAGGATCCGGAATCCACCCCAGGGAAAGTCCTGGTTGAAGCGGAAGGCAAGCTGGGCCTGGGCCGCGCCCAGGGCCAGCTCGCGGAAATGGATGGTGACGGTGCGGGCCCAGAGCGCCGAGACCGGGGTGAGGGCCTGGGGATAGGGCTCCCCCAGCCGGATCGCGCGGCCGTTCACGTCCAGCTCGACGCCGGCCAGGTCCTTCAGCAGCGGCGCCGACCCCGCGGGAATGCGCAGCCGCACTTCGGATTCGTCGGTGAGGATCAGCTCTCCCTTCTGTCCGCCGGGCATGCCGCGCACCGTGTGGATGCCCAGGCCGGGGATGCGCTCCAGGTTGCCGCAGATGGCGCGCAGGGCGAGATAGAGGGCGTGACCGTGATCCACCTCCAGCGCTAGCCCGTGGACGATGGGAAAGCACAGGTCCACCGCCGGATTCACCGATTCCAGCGGCAGCCTCACGGGTACGGAGGGATCACTAAAGACGTGTTTCACGCCTAAAAATTAAATTCAATTTTGTCGCGAGCAACCCCCGTGGCTTCTTTTTTTCGATTACCGCATCCAGGGGAGCCCCAGCTTCATGGCCTGGTGGTAGCGCTGGTAGAGCAACCACAGGGGCGAGCCGGGCTTGATCCCGGGGAGAAGGTCCTGGGCTATGTAGTAGTTGTCGTTGTCGAACTGGGGCGCCTCCACCAGATCGGTGGCCGTGTTGCCCACGTAGGTCTGGGCCTGGAGCAGGTTCACATATAGCTGGGTACTGTTCACGTCCTCGTAGGGATAGATGAACACGGCGCCGCCCTTGCCTTCGGCCAGGGCCTGGGTACCGCCCCCGGTTTCGTCCCCGGCCCCGGGAATGGCGTGGTTGTCGGCGAAGGTGCACTGGTATATGGCCACGCTCCCTTCGCGCAGGAAGATGGCCCCGCCCATGCCGCCGCCGCCCCCGCCCTGGCCGGTCTTGCCGCCGTCCCCGCCGAAGAAGCCCGCCTCGCTCCTGCTCCCCCCGGGCAGGTTGAAGAGTTGGCTACCGCTGCCGCCGCCGCCGCCGCCGAAGGTCGAACCGCCGCCGCCCCCGAGCGGGCCGACGCTGTACCCGCCGCCGCCGCCGAAGCTGCCGTCGCCCCCGGGCAGGTTGTCAAGGAACCAGTCCGCCACCGGGACGGTCAGCAAGCCGCCCCGGGCGGCCCCGCCGCCGCCTCCTCCCGCCCCGTGGACCGCGGGACTGCCCGCGCCCTGGCCGCTCCCGCCGCCCAGGCCCAGGCCTCCATCCCCTTGCAGCAGACCGCCATCCGCCCCCTGCCCGGCTGATGCCGGGCTGTCCCCGCCGAAGCCCCCCCCGCCGCCATTGCTGCCGTCGCTACCCGGACTGCTGCTGCCGCCCAGAGCCTGGTTGCCGAGGAACGACATCTGCCTCAAGGTCAGGCTGCCGCTGTTCATGAACAAGCCTCCCCCCATTCCCGCCGCCCCGCCGCCGCCGCCAAGGCCAGCGCCACCCTTGCCCAGGCCGTTGGCCACGGTAAAATAGTCCAGCACCAGGGTTCCGCCGTTCAGGAAGAAGGGCCGGCAGACACCGCCCCCATCCACGGTGAGCCCGTAGGCGGTGTTGTTCAAGATGCACACATTGCCGGTGATGGGCGGCAGGGCGCTCTGCAGGGTGATGGAGTACGGCCCCTCTCCCGCCAGGTTGAACCCGATGCCGTGGACCCCCGGCGCCGGGTCCGCGTTGGCCTGGCCCAGGATATCCCGGAGCGTCCCCGGGCCGCTGTCCGCGGTGCTGGTGACCACCCAGAGGTCTTCCACCGGCTCCAGGTCAAAGGCCTTCGTCTCCACGCTGCTCTGGCCATCCGTAACCAGGACCTGGTAGCTGCCGGCATTCTGACTGGTCACCGGACCCAAATCCAGGGTCGGGGAGTTGGCGCCGGAAATCGGTTGGCCGTCCTTGAACCACTGGTAGACCGGGTAGCTGCCGGCACTCTGACTGGTCACCAGACCCAAATCCAGGGTCGGGGAGTTGGCGCCGGGAATCGGTTGGCCGTCCTTGAACCGCCGGTAGGTCGGAGTGGCCTCCGCGTCGGTCACCGCCTGGAACACCACCACGCTTCCGTCGGTGGGCATGGGGTTGGCCGGAGCCATCAAGGTGGCCTCCAGGGGGGGGGCCGGAGCGGTCGAGGTGGGCCCCAGGGGGGGGGGCGACCAGGAACCGCAGGCCATGGCCAGCAGAAGGACGACGCAGCCCAGCCAAACCCGGAGGTGTGCCCGAACCATGGGAGGCAAATCTTTCACGGGGTTGTTCCATCCATTGGCTGGCGCGGCAAGCCTGGTTTCAACGGGAACGGCAGGCATGTTGTGCAAGCCGTGGCTGTGATTAATTTACAATATATTTGACCGAGCGCAAGATCGGTTCTGGGTCCAATGAACCATGGACAAGCCTTCATGAAAATTCAAAAAACCTCTGTTTTTAATAACATTCAAACAAGGTTTTCAATATTATAAAAATCACATTAATTAAGCATTTAGTAATTATTCATTGACGGCTTGGCGGTCTCCACTTAAGTTATATCGACCAATTCCTTGGAACGGCCATCACCCACGTCCCACCGGACACGAGCCTTATCAACATTCACCCTCGCCCGAGAGCTGGCGAGATTCAAAACAGGAGCTGCCCTATGAAAAGACTGAAATACCTTGCTTCTGCATTGGCTCTGGTCGCCTGCGCTCCCATGGCCATGGCCCAGGCGGCGGACAAGTCCGATGCCATGTGGAAGAATTTCTACGGCAAGCTTGCCTCGATCGTTCGCGGCGGCAATCAGAACGCGAAGATGATGGTCTGCCTCAACGTCCCGGGCATCCCCCTGCGGCCGCTGAAAAGCACCATGCCGGCCGATGTCAACTATGTGAACGAGCTCTTGGATCAGACGGCCGCCTACAACCCAGCCTTCACGCCGGGCAAGTTCTCCTTTTCAAAGGTCTACGGGGACATCCTGAGGTTACACGTCTCGGACAAGCCCATTCCGCTCGAGCGGGAGGAGCAGGCCGAATTTGATAAGGCAATCGAACTCACTAAGCCGAAAGGTAATGCAATCAAAAAATACAACCAGTACCGGGATGAATACGACGATGCCCTCACCGAACGGGAAGCCGAGCGTTGGGAGAACCTGGAAAAAGGCAAGGGCCTGACCAACAAGAAGAGCCTCGACAGCGCGGTGAACGACGCCATGGACAACTGGCTGGGCGATGGCCAGAAGAACATCATCGATGCCGCCCGCAGCAACATCGTGAAGTACTCCAACAATGATCCGGGCAGCTGGTGGAAGACCCTCGCGAACAACTATAGCAACTCGATCCAGGGGAACTTCCACAACGTCTCCACCTTCCCGCCCATGGACCAGTGGGCCAGCGACGACGGTTGGCTGAAATTCACCTACAAAGCCTCCGACAAGAAGAGTTCGGAGAAATTCAACAAGATGGATGCCGAGGCTGCCGCGTCGCTGAACGTGGGCAAGTTTTCGGGCTCGGCTTCGGGAGGCTACAAGAACAGCAGCCTGAATGCGATGTCCTCGGACGATTCGCTGGAAATCACCATGGAAGTCAAGAAGGTGATCGTCAACCGGCCGGAAGTGGACTGGTCGGTGTTCACCAACGAAAAGTGGCAATGGAGCAACGGCGTGGTTTCCGACGAAAAGGGAGGCGGGATGCTGCCCCTGTACACCGATGCCTTCGTCATCGTGCGCAAAGTGAAGTTCAAGGCCAAGTCCATCGAGAAAGCCAAGGCCGAGATGATGAAGGAGATCAACGCGAACGTGAAGGCCAGCTTCGGCCCCTTCTCCATGTCCGCCAGCTTCAACAAGAAGGACGAAGAGAAAGCCAGCAGCGAAAAAGAGGACAAGGGCGCCATTTCCATTCCGGATCCCCAGATCATCGCCTTCGCCTGCTCGATCGTGCCCAGGTGCCCTGCCAAGACCGTCAAATGACATGATCACGGATCGCACCGGGGCGAGCGAAGGGAGGGTCGGCATCCACGCATACCTGGGCCTTGCGGTCCTCTGCTGCCTCACCCTGTCCGCCCAGGACCGCACCAGCGACTCCCTGATGGATTTCATGTATTCCAAGTTCTCCGCTTCCTTCGTTTCCGCCAAGGACAGCGGAGAAAACCCCGAGTTCCTGGTCCTGGCCAGCCCTGGAATCAGCCTCAACCCGGCCCAGATGAGAACCCCTTCCTACGAGATCAGCATGCTGCTGGACCAGGTGCCTCAACCCTCCAGGATCTATCAGCGCAGCGGCTACCGGTATTCCACCATCTATGAACGCATCTTGAGCAGCGCCTACGTCACCCGTTACCAGGTGATGGCGGACCGGGACAAGGCTCTGGACGCCAAGCGCGCCATCTTCGACAAGTCGCGGCCCGGGCGGCCGACCCCGGCGTACGCCGCCTTCCTGAAGTACCGGTCGCTGTATGCGGTCGCCCTGGATGCCCAGACCATCGCCATCGCCGAGGCCCAGGCCGCGAAGACACCGGCTCCGCCGGGCCTGGACCAGGCCGTGGACAAGGCCCGGAAGAACTGGGAGACCCTCGGCTACCGGGCCCAGATCCAGAAAGCCTTGGACGCGCTCCACAAAGTCTACGACACCAACTCCTTGGCCATGTTCCAGAACCTCCGCTATGACTTCCAGAAGGCCCAGCTGCGCGGCAACCAGGCCCAGGCCTGGCTGCCGGTCGAGACCTACCCGCCGGTGGAGGAATGGCTTTCGAGGGAGGGCTGGCATTCCTGGACCTTCCATCAGTCCGATGTGCAGCAGGCCACCCCCAAAGACGCGACGCCCCTGCCGCCGGCCAAGACCAAGGCGGATCCGGACGCCGCGGGCTGGACGCCGGCCATGAGCCTCAGCGTGGAGGTCAAGCGGGTAGAGGTGGCCCGCACCTGGATGGATAGGAACATCCTCTCGGTCCACACCTGGCTGCTGAAGGACGCCACCGGCTTCACCGTGGTCTCCACCGGCAATCCCACAGACCAGGACCCGGGCCCCATGCCGATCCTTGTGACCGGAATCCTGCTGGCCCGGAACCTGTCCTTGACCGGTTACGCGCCCCGCACCTCCGCCAACGGGGGGACCCTGCTCCCGGACCGGGTGGGTCCTTTCGATCTGGGCGGATCCAGGTCCGGGGGGACGCCCCTGTCCCGGCAGGTGGCCAAGCGAGCCGCCGGAACCTCCATCACCGTGCCGGATCCCCAGATCATCGCCTTCTTCTGCCAGGTCGTGCCCAAGTCCCCCACCCCGGACCCGAAGTTCTTCCGTTGACGCCGAAGGTCGCCACCATGCCTGTGCCACGCTGCCTTTCCCTCCTTATCGCCGGCGCGCCGCTGCTCATGGGCATGCAGGCGGAGCCCCCTGCCCAGAAGCCTCCCGCCGAGTCCAGCCCCGCCCCGGCCCAGGCGCCCTGGTCCATTCAACTGGTGCCGGCCCCCGCCGATGCGCCCAAGGATCCGCACTGGACCCTGGAAGCCTACCGCCAGGACGCCGAGACGCTCATCTGGGATTTCGCCAAGCGGGCCCACATCACCGTGACCATGCTCGACCGGGCCCCCACCCTGGTCGATCTGTACTTCACCAATTTCAATACGGACAAGGCCTTCAGGGCGATCCTGAAGGCGGCGGACCTGGACTGCGTCAAGAACGAGGACGGCTACTACGTGGGCCTGCCCATCGACCTGAAACTGAGGTTCCCCACCCCGGAGGACAAGGTCGTGGATGCCACCTACCGCTGCCGGCGGATCGGTGCCGCCTCCCTGGCGGAAACCCTCACCAAACTGTTCGGGGACGCCGAGTTCAGGGTCTGGAGCGGGCCCGAGTTCCTCACTCCGGCGGTGGAGAGCGTGAGCAGCGGCAGCGGCGGCGACAGCGGCATCCGGGCGCTGACCGCCACCGCCAAGGACTACCGCACCCATGACGTGGTGTTCTCCGGTCCTCCGGCTCTGGTGGCCCGGGCCCTGAGCCTGGCCCGCAAGCTCGACCGGCCGCGCAAGCAGGTGCGGGTGAACATCCGGGTGGTGCAGATGACCACCAACGCCGCCAGGAACCTGGGCGTGACCTGGATGCAGAGCCTGAACCTGCAAGCCAATGAGGTTCCCAACGCCAACGCCACCACAAACGCCAACAACAGCGCCCTTGGGCTACAGGGCTCCGGCCTCACCGTGGGCAAGTTCACCCACTCGGTCCTGAGCATCAACGCGACCTTGAACGCCATGGAGCAGACCGGCGATTCCAAGACCATCGCCAACCCCACGCTCCTGGTGCTGGATGGCGAAAAGAGCTTCATCCTCAGTGGCACCAAGTACATTCTGCCCCAGATCTCCACCAAGGACGCCACCGGCCAGTCGGTCTACACCACCACCACGGAAAAGCTGGGACTCTACCTGCAGGTGGGGGTGCAGGTGGGCCTGGACGACGACATGGTCCTGAGCATCTATCCCCAGGTCACCAGCCTGAACGGATACACGACCATCAACACCATCCAGTACCCCATCATCAACACCATCGAGGAGCAGGCCACCGTCCGCGCCGTGAAAGGGGACGTGATCGTCCTGGGCGGGCTCAAGAAGGACATCTCCGGCGACCAGAAGAACGGGGTTCCCGGCCTGGCCAACCTGCCCTTGCTGGGCAAGCTGTTCTCCGCGGACTCGAAGACGGCCCAGACCGAGGAACTGATGTTCTTCCTCACCCCGGAGATCGTTCAGGACAAGGAGAGGCCCCTGGATATCCAGATGTCGTTCACCGAGGGTCCGGGCAAACCGGCGTGGTGATCGGATATACTCTCCGCTTTGGGGAGCCCCGATGATCCGCACCCTCGCCGCGCTGAGCTTCGCCGCCAAGCAGGACATCCGCGGCGGCGCCGGGCCCGCCCGGGGCGCCGACTACCTGGAGCGGGGCGAGATGGACGGGGTGCTCGCGGCCGGCCGGACCATCCTGGCGGCCGGATCCAGTGTCGGCGAGCACGCGCATCCCGCCACGGAGGAGCTCTACCTCATCCTGGAGGGCCGCGGCCAGGGCGTGCTGGACGGCTCGAGGTTCCCGGTGGGGCCCGGCGACCTGTTCCTGTGCAAGGCCGGGCACAGCCACGGGCTCATCAATGACTCGGACGCGCCCTTGACCTACTTCGGGCTGATGACTTCAAAGGGATGACCAGCCCGGGTCCGGGGAGAACCGGGGGCCATGGAGTTGGGCCAGGGACTTCAACTGGTGCTCCTGGCGGCTGATGCCTTCCTGGCGGTTGTACTGGAGCGGGCCGCCCCGGAAGGGGGCGAACCCGGTCCCGAACACCACCCCCGCGTCCAGCAGGTCCCCGTCCTGGGTCACCTGCTCGCGCAGGCAGGCCACGGATTCGTTCAGCAGGCGCAGCAGGAGGCGCTGCTCGATGGGGCCGCCGGGCTCGGGGGCCGGCCCCTTGGGGACCTCGGGCTTGCCGTGGCGGAACCGGTAGAAACCCTGGCCGGTCTTCTTGCCCAGGCGGCCGGCGGCCACCATCTGCTCCAGGCGCTCGGGCACGGCGCCGCCGAAATGGGCGACCAGGATGCGGGCCACGGACAGGCAGATGTCCAGGCCCACGGTGTCGGCCAGGAGCACGGGGCCCATGGGCATGCCGAAGGCCACGGCGGCCCGGTCGATCTCGGCCGGGCTCACCCCTTCGCCCACCAGGGTGAGGGCCTCCATGAGGTAGGGCATCAGGACGCGATTCACCAGGAACCCGGGCGAACTCTTCACCGGCAGGGGCAGGCGCTTGATGGCCCCCACGAAGGCGGTGGCCCGGTCCACCGCAACCCGGGCGTTGCCGGGCATGGTGACCACCTCCACCAGCAGCATCTTCGGGACCGGGTTGAAGAAGTGCAGCCCCACGAACCGCTCCGGGCGCTCCAGGACCACCGCCAGCTGTTCCAGGGGGATGCTGGAGGTGTTGGTGGCGAGGATGGCTTCCGGCTTCAGGCGCGGCTCCAGGCCGCGGAGCAGGGCCTGCTTGGCGTCGAGATCCTCGAAGATGGCTTCGATCACGACGTCGGCCCGGGCGGCCCCGAAGCCGGCGGGGTCGGGCACCAGCCGGTCCAGGGCCGCCTGGACCAGGCGCGGGTCCTTGAGCTTCTTCCGGAACAGGTCCGCGGCATTCTTGACGGTTCGGGCCAGGCGCCCGGCGTCCACGTCCTGCACGGTCACCAGCATTCCCTGGAGGGCGCACCAGGCGGCGATGTCGCCACCCATGACGCCGCCGCCCACCACATGGACGCAGCGGGGCGCGGGGAGGCCGTTCCTGGCCAGGGCCTTGAGTTTCTCCTGGAGCTGGAACACCCGCAGCAGGTTGCGGGCGGTGCCGCCGGTGATGAGCTGGGCCACGGATTCGGCCTCGGCCCGGTACATGGCCTCGGGGTCGCGGCCGAACCGGGACCACAGGTCGATGAGGGCAAAGGGGGCCGGGTAGTGCCCGGGCGCCGCGCGCTCGGCCACTTTCCGGCGCAGGAACCCTGCCAGCAGCGGCTTCAGCGGCCACAGGCCCGGCAGCCGCCGGAGCAGGGACGGGCGGCGCGCCGGCCCGGCCCGGAGCGCGGCCGCGGCGGCGGCCCTGGCCAGGTGCCGCTCGGGCACCACGGCATCAACCAGGCCCAGACGGCGCGCGCCAGCCGCGGACACGGTCCGGCCGGTGAGCATCAGGTCCATGGCCGCCGACGGCCCCAGCAGGGCGGTGAGGCGCACGGTGCCGCCGAAGCCGGGGTGGATGCCCAGCTGGACCTCGGGTAGGCCGAGGCGGGTTTCGGGGGCGTCGGAGGCCACCCGGCGGCGGCAGGCCAGGGCCAGCTCCAGGCCGCCGCCCAGGCAGAACCCGTGGATCATGGCCACGGTGGGCATGGGCAGCAGCTCCACCTGCCGGAAGATCTCCTGGCCGCGCCGGATGTGGGCCAGGGCCTGGACGGAGCTGGTCAGCTCGGCGAACTCGTTGACGTCGGCCCCGGCGATGAAGCCGCCGGCCTTGCCGGAGCGCAGCACCAGGCCCTTGGCCCGGGACCGGGCGATGGCCGGCAGGAGCCGCTCCAGCTCCTCCAGCACCTCGGCGGAGAGGGCGTTGACCCCGCTCTCCGCGCGGTCGAGGGTGAGCCAGAGGATCCCGGCCTGGTCCTGTTCCATCCGCCAGTGGCGGACGTTTTCCACCCGCTCAAGCATGGCCTTCCCTTTCCAGCCCGTCCAGGCTGCGGATCAGCATGGCCCCGCCCTGGCCGCCGCCGATGCACAGACTCGCCATGCCGGTGCGGGCCCCGTTGCGCCGGAGCACGTGCAGCAGGTGCAGGACGATGCGGGCGCCGCTGCAGCCCACGGGGTGGCCCAGGGCCACGGCGCCGCCGTCGACGTTCAGCCGTTCGGGGGGGATGTCCGGGAACGGGGCGCCCAGGCCCAGCTCCCGCCGGCAGTAGTCCGCGCTCCGCCAGGCCTCGGTGCAGGCCAGCACCTGGGCGGCGAAGGCCTCGTTGATCTCCCAGTAGTCCACGTCGGCGGTGCCCAGGCGCTGGCGTTCCATGATGGGGGCCATGGCATGGACCGGGCCCAGCCCCATCTGGCTGGGCTCCAGCCCGGCCCAGTGGCAGTCGTCCAGCCGGCCCAGCACCTTCAGGCCGTGCTTCCTCACGGCGCCGGCGCTGGCCAGGAGCAGGCAGGCGGCGCCGTCGGTGATCTGGGCGCTGTTGCCGGCGGTGACCAGGCCGTAGGGCGGCTCGAAGGCTGGCTTCAGCCGGGCCAGGGCCGCCAGGTCGGCGTCCCGGCGCAGGCCTTCGTCCCGGTCGTGGAAGGAGCCGTCCCCGCCGTACATGGGGGCCAGTTCTTCCAGGCGGCCGCCGTCCTGGGCCCGGGCCAGGCGCCGGTGGCTCTCCAGGGCGAAGCCGTCCATGCGCTCCCGGCTGATGCCGAACCGGCTGGCCAGACCCTCGGCGGTCTGCCCCATGCCGAGCCCGCTGATGGGGTCGGTGAGGCCCCGCAGCAGGCCGATGACCGGGACGAAATGGGACGGGCGCAGCCGGGCCAGGACCCGCAGCCGGGCCCAGGCCGAGCGGGCCCTGGCCAGGTCCGCCAGCACCCGCACCATGGCGTCGCCCACCAGCACCGGAGCCTGGCTCATGGCCTCGGTGCCGCCGGCCAGCACCAGCTCGGCCCGGCCCTGGGCGATGTCCTGGGCGGCGCAGGCGATGGCCTGCATCCCGGAACCGCAGTTGCGCTGCACGGTCCAGGCCGGCACGGCCTTGCCGCAGCCCAGGCGAAGGGCGATGATCCGGGCGATGTTGAGCTCGTCGGGGCCGGGGATGATGCAGCCGAACACCACTTCGTCCAGTTCCTCCGGCGCGAACGGCTGCCGGGACAGGAGGGTCCTGCCGGCCGCCACCGCCAGGTCCGAGGCCCGGAACGGCCCCGGGGCCCCCCGGGCCTTCAGGAACGGGGTCCGGCCGCCGTCGACGAAATAGACGGGCCGGGCGCCGGCGAACGCGCCGTTAGACTCCATGTCCGGGCTCTGCCCGGGCATGGAGTGGGGGAGTCTGAGGGGGGACGCAGAGCGAGCAACGCGAGCGGGCGGTCCCCCCTCAGTCATATCGGCGGCCATGCCTCACTCCTTGGTGCGGGGCTGGCGCACCTGGGGGAAATCGTCCACCTTCACCACCTCCCGGCGGGCCTCCAGGGCCTCCCGCAGCAGCTTGCCCTCCTCCACGGTGATGACGCCCGCGCTCAGGCCGTCCAGCAGCATCTGCCCGTCGCTGCCCGGGCGGATCACCCGGGCGGCCGCGGCGGCCCCCAGCTTCTTCTCCACCGGCTCGGCGGCGATCACCAGGCGCAGCGTCTCCTCCATGCGCTTCAGCGGCTCCCGGCCGTCCATGGGCGTGAAGATGCCGTGGGTCAGGCGGTCCCTGGCCGCGGAGGGCTCCAGCAGGAGGGCGGCCGCCTGGTGGCCCAGGGCGTCCGAAGGTCCGGCCAGGCGGCGGCCGGTGGGGAACACCAGGCGCCGCAGCAGCCATGCGGCGGGGCGACTGGGCAGATTGCGGAACAGGCCGTCGAAGCTGTCCTGGATCTTCAGCAGGCTGGTCTCGCAGGACCAGCGCAGCAGCGGCAGGTCGCCCGCGGGCCGGCCATGGTCCTCGAACTGCTTGAGCGCGGCGGAGACCAGGTACAGGTGGCTGAGGATGTCGGCCATGCGGCCGGAAAGCTTCTCCTTGCGCTTGAGGCTGCCGCCCAGGGTGAGCAGGGCCACGTCGGCGGTGAGGGCGAAGGCAGCGGAGTACCGGGAGACCGCCTGGTAGTACGGGTGGCCCGGCCCGTCCGGGGCCCGGAGCAGGCGGCCCCCGGTGAGCCCGTGGAAGCAGGCCCGGGCCGCGTTGGAGAGTCCGAAGGCCAGGTGGCCACGCATGTGCCGGTCGAATTCCGCCAGGGCCTTGCCCGGATCCGGGTTGCCCATGGCGCGCATCTCATTCAGGACGAAGGGATGGCAGCGGATGACGCCCTGGCCGAAGATGATCAGGGTGCGCGTGAGGATGTTGGCGCCCTCCACGGTGATGCTGATGGGCAGGGCCTGGTAGGTGCGCCCGAACAGGTTGCGCGGGCCGATGCAGATGCCGCTGCCGCCGACGGTGTCCATGCCGTCGTTGAGGATGGTGCGCATGCGCTCGGTGCACTGGTACTTCACGATGGCCGAGATGACCGAGGGCCGCTCGCCCTGGTCGATGGCGCCGCAGGTGAGGGTGCGGGCGGCGTCCATGAGGTAGGTGTGCCCGGCGATCCTGGCCAGGGCCTCCTCCACCCCTTCGAACTTGCCGATGGGCAGGTGGAACTGGCGCCGGACCCTGGCGTAGGCGCCCGCGGCCTGGCAGACCAGCTTGCCGCCGCCGGTGCTGAGCGCGGGGAGGGAGATGGAGCGGCCCGCCGCCAGGCATTCCATGAGCATCTTCCAGCCGTTGCCGGCCTGGGCCGGGCCGCCGATGATCCAGTCCAGGGGGATGAACACGTCCTTGCCCCAGTTGGGCCCCACCATGAAGGGGATGCCCAGGGCGTTGTGGCGGGAGCCGATGGTGATGCCGGGGGTGGTGGTGGGGATGAGCGCCAGGGTGATGCCCTCGCCGCCCTGCTCCAGCAGGTGGCCGGGGTCCAGCAGCTTGAACGAGAGGCCCAGGAGCGTGGCCACCGGGCCCAGGGTGATGTAGCGCTTTTCCCAGTTGAGCCTGATGCCGGTGATCTCCCGCCCCTCGAAGGTGCCCCGGCAGACCACGCCGGTGTCCGGCATGGAGGCGGCGTCGCTGCCGGCCTCGGGACCGGTGAGGGCGAAGCAGGGGACCTCCTGGCCCCGGGCCAGGCGCGGCAGGTAGTGGCTCTTCTGCGCCTCGGTGCCGTAGTGGTTCAGCAGCTCCGCGGGCCCCAGGGAATTGGGGACCATGACCGTCACCACGGCGGTGACGCTGCGGCTGGCGATCTTGATGATCACCTGGGAGTGGGCCAGGGCGGAAAATCCCAGCCCGCCGTACTTCTTGGGGATGATCATGCCCAGGAAGCCCTTGGCCTTGAGGAACTGCCACACCTCCGGCGGCAGGTCATGCAGCTCCTCCACGATCCGCCAGTCGTCGAGCATGCCGCAGAGCTCCTCCACCGGCCCGTCCAGGAAGGCCTGCTCCTCGGCGGTCAGGGCCGCCCGGGGCTGGCCCAGCAGCTTGCTCCAGTCGGGGGCGCCGCCGAACAGCTCCCCGTCCCACCAGACGGTGCCGGCCTCCAGGGCCTCGCGCTCGGTCCTGGACAGGGGCGGCAGCTTGGCCCGCACCAGCCCGAACAGGGGCCGCATGACCAGGGCCCGGCGCAGGGCCGGGACGTTCAGGACGAGGGCGGCGGCCGAGAACAGGCCCCACAGGCCCATGGCGGTTCCCGCCGTCCAGGGGGTCCCGGCCCGCGCAGCCAGCGCCTGGAAGGCCCCCAGGGCGGCCGCGGCCGTGAAGGTCCAGACCGGCAGCCCGCTCCGGAAAAAGGCCAAGCCCCAGGCCGCCAGCACCACCAGCACCGAGAGAACTGCCATGCTCATAATGTATCCTTGTTAAATAACGGTCTACGATGCTTAGAGTGTACGCTTATTCCAAGGTTCGGCAACCCGGGAATCTGCCCGGCGTCCCCCGGAAGCTGCGGCGGTCGGGCCTAGAAGATCTCGGCGAAGAAGTCCTTCATGTGGGCCCAACTCCGGCGGGCTGCGGCCTCGTTGTAGGCGGCGCCCTTGGAGTTGTCGTTGCCGGCCTCCTTCTGGGTGAAGGCGTGGACGGCGCCGCCGTAGGCGATGAAGGTGTAATCCGCCTTCACCCGGCGCATTTCATCCTGGAAGGCCGCCACCTCCTTGGGCGGCACGACGGGGTCGTCGGCGCCATGGCAGACCAGCACCTTGGCGGTGAAGGGGCGGGCTTCGGGATCCGCGGGCGCGTCCAGGCCGCCATGGAAGGAGACCACCCCCGCCACCGGCAGGCCGGCCCGGGCCGCCTCCAGGGCGCCGGTGCCGCCGAAGCAGAAGCCGATCACCGCCAGCCGCCCCGGGTCCACCCCGGACTGGGCCTTGAGGGCATCCAGCCCCGCGCGGATGCGCCTCCGGTAGAGGGCCCGGTCGGCCTTGTAGAGGCCCGACTGGAACCGGGCCTCCTTGAAGTCCATGGGCCGGACCCCCTCGCCGTAGATGTCGGCCGCCACGGCCACGTAGCCCAGGGCCGCCAGGCGGTCGGCGATCATCCGCTCGTGGCCGGTGAGGCCCATCCACTGGTGGATCACCAGCACCCCGGGCACGGTTCCCGCAACCGCGCCGGGGCGGGCCAGGTAGCCGGCGAGCCGCACGGACCCGTCCTGGTAGATGAGGGGCTGGCCCGCCAGCAGCGGCAGGGCGGCGAGAGCGAGGGCGAGGGGTGCGCGGCGCATGGAATCCTCCGGGGCAGAGGTTGAATCCTAGCGCTTTTTCCCAGGCTGAACAGGTCTTTTCAGCGCGGGCGCGACCTGATCCGGCGCAGGGCGTCCTGCAGCGCCCGGGAGGCCTCGGCCGGGGGGGGATCCTCGGGCGAGAGCAGCAGCCTCGCCACCCCCGGCAGGGCCCGGAGGCCCCGGTAGAAGGCGGCGCAGGCGGAACAGAGCAGGAGGTGCAGCCCCATGGAGGCGCGCTCCCGGAAGGTGAGGCTGCCTTCGGAATAGTCGGTGAGCCGTTCGCGAACTTCGCGGCAGGAGGGCAGGAGCTTCATGAGGGCCTCCCTTGGATGTGGGCGCGCAGGCGCTCCTGGACCAGGACCCGGGCCCGGTGCAGACGCTGGCGCACGGTGGGGGCGGCCTGGTCGAGTCTGGCCGCGATGGCTTCGGTGGTCCAGTCCTCCAGGTCCTTGAGCACGAACACCTCCCGCAGCGGGTCCGGCAGGGCGTCCAGGGCCCGGAACATGCATTCCCGCAACTGGCGGTGCTCGACCTCGGCCAGGGCCTGGGCTTCGACGCTCCACTGGAGCTCGGCCCGGCTGTCCAGGTGGTGCCCGCCCTCGTCGAAGCTGCCCATGCCCGGGAGGGCGTCCAGGGAATCTTCGCGGATCCTGGCGCTGCTGCGGCGGAACATCAGGGCGGCGTTGATGCAGACTTTGTAGGCCCAGCTGCTGAACCGGCTCCGTGCCTGGAAGGACGGGAGATCCTCGTAGATCCCCAGGAGGGCCTCCTGGAGCGCGTCCTGGGCGTCCGCCCGGTTGCCCAGGATGCGCAGGATCCCGTTGAAGAAGAGGCCGAGATGGGGTGCCACCAGGGCCCCGAAGGCATCGGAGTCCCCGTCCGCGGCTTGCTTGATCAGCTCCTCTTCATTCATGGAATTGGGGTGTCCTGTTCACCACCATTGTGACCGAACCATTTCTTTTCCGGACACCGGCTCTCGGCCAGTGATACTGTGTCGCATTTGCGATCAGAGAGGTGTCCATGATCCATTTTCAACGCATGCTCAGGCTGCTGGGCCTGGTCCTGGCCTTGTCCGTTCCGGCCCTGGCCTCCCGGACCCGGCCGCCGGGCCTCCCCCAGCCCGCCCTCACCACCCGGGCCGGCGATCCCGCCTTCTGGTCCACCTTCACCGAATGCCTGGAATACCTGGAGCACTGGGCCGGGCGGGAGATCCCGGACTGGGTGGTCCACTCCGCCATCATCAGCTATTCCGCCCGCAGGCCGCTCTACGACCCCTCCGGCAACCCGAGGCTGGATGCCGGCGGCAGGCAACTGTGCGCCAGGGTCCCGGAGAGCGGGCGGGTGTTCTTCCCGCCCTCCTGGCGGCTCCTGGGCAAGTCCCGGCGGCTGCCGCTGGTCCTCTACACCCACGCCACCATGCTGGAAAAGGTCCAGGTGCCGTCCGAGTACGGGGGGCACGAGTGGATCCTGGGCGCGGCCGCCGCGGCCTACTATGGCTTCGCCGTGGCCATGCCGGACCAGCCCGGCATGGGCGGGGATTCCCAGGCCTACCACCCCTTCTGCCACGGCAAGTCCCTGGCCTATTCCACCCTGGACGCTCTGCCCGCCCTGGAGCGGCTGGTGGGCGAGGATCCCTACCTGGCCCAGCGGAACTACGGGTGGGACGGCCGGCTCTACCTCATGGGCTACTCTGAAGGGGGCTACAACGCGCTGGCCTCGGTGAAGGAGCTGGAAACCCACCCCGGGGACTACGCCGGCGCCTTCACCCTCATGGGCTCCGCCTGCATGTCGGGCCCCTTCGACCTTTCCGGCACCACCCGCCTGCAGATCATCAACCCGGTGCTGCCCTACAGCCACAGCTTCTACCTGCCCTTCGTGATCCTGGCCTACCATGCGATCTACGGCGAACCGCTGGACCCGCAGCAGACCTTCGCCCCGGCACTGCTGGAGGAGCGGGAGGACGGCAACCTCCTGCAGTGGGTGGACGGCTGCACGGACGGGCTGCAGGTGGACGCGCTCATCGGCCGGCGCCTGGGGGTGCCGGGGGACGCCGTGGTGCTCCGCTCGATCCTGAACCCGGCCTGGGTCGCCCGGGAACTGGACGACCCGGCCTACGCCACCAGCCGCATCAGGAAGTTCCTGGTGGAAAACGACCTCTGCGCCGGCTGGAGGCCGACCCGGCCGATCCTGTTCTGCCAGAGCGAGGACGACCGGGACGTTTCCGTCCAGAACACCATCAACGCCATGGCCGGACTGGGCTCGGAGATCCGCGCGGCCGGAGCCGACCCGGACCGGCTCCTGGCCTTCCTGCCCATCGGCGTCCCGGCGGACCACATCACCCACGTGGAGGGGGCCCTGGTGGCCATCCCGGCCGCTTTCAACTGGATCTATTCAGACGTGGTGACCGGGCTCCGCCCGGTCACCACGTGGGGAGCACGAGGGATGCCACGCATGCGTGGCATCAGAGGGAGCGAAGCGACCGGGCAGTCCCCCTCGTTCATGTCAGACATCCCGATCAACTGAAGTTTCTGCCGGCGTGAGCAGCGCTTGATGGCGGCCTCCCGCCGGGTCGCGGCGGAACGGCTGGGGGACGCCTCCTGGTAGACCAGCTCCAGGGGCTCCCGGCCCCGGGTGTAGCGGGCGCCCGTGCCCGCCCGGTGCTGGGCGAGCCGGGCCGGGACATCCAGGGCGATGCCGGTGTAGAGGGTCCCGTCGCCGCAGCGCAGGATGTATACCCACCAGGACCTGCTCTCGGAAGGCGGCATGGGGCTCATTGCCCTATTCTACGCCACCTTCCGGCGTCGCCCGTTGGCGCTGGCAGGCCAGGGCCAGGGCCACCAGGTAGAGGAAGGCGGCCACCGGGACCAGGAAGCTCCAGCGCACGGCGCTGAGGTCGGCCACCAGGCCCATGGCCAGGGGCAGCACGGCCCCGCCGACATTGGCCATGACCGCCAGGCCCGCGATCTCCGAAGGCAGGTGCGGCCGGCTGCCCAGGAGGATCGAGAACAGGCACGGCCAGATGTTGGAGAAGCTGGCGCCGCACAGGACCACGGCGGCCACAGCCATGGCCCGGGTGCCGAAGATCATCCCGGCCAGGCCGGCCAGGCCCGCCAGGGCGCAGCACAGGAAGAAGCGCCGGGGATCCATCCAGTTCAGGAACACCACGCCGGCGATGCGCCCGGCCCCCTGGGCCAGCCAGAACAGCCCCTGGCCGTAGCGGATGGCGTCCACCTCGATGCTCATGCCGTAGGTCTGCCACATGTGGGTGGCCAGCAGGGTGTTCATGCCCATCTCCGACCCCACGAACAGGAAGATGCCCAGGACCTTGAGCCTGACGCTCCGGGCCTTGAGCAGCCGGAAGATGTCCCCGAAGGTGGCCGGCACCACCGGGATGGTCTCGGGGATGCGCACCACGGCGAAGATGGCCAGGGCGACCAGGGGAATCAGGGTGAACAGCGGGAAGATCCCCTTCCAGCTGTAGCCCAGGGCCACGATCAAGGCGATCAGGTAGGGACCGGTGATGGAGCCGAGGCTCTTGACGAACTGGGCGAAGGTCAGGTTCCGGGCGTAGCGGGCCGGCCCGGTGACTTCCCGCAGCAGGGGGTTGCCCGCCACCAGCAGGCAGGTCATCCCGATCCCGATGACGAGGATGGCCAGCAGCAGGTGGCTGAAGCGCTGGAGCAGGAAGCAGGGCAGCAGGTGGCCCAGGGCGGAGATGGCCAGGCCCAGCATCATGATGCGCTTCATCCCCATCCGGGTGGCCAGGACGCCGGCGGGCAGGGCGCACAGACCGAAGGCCAGGGCCCCGCAGAACGGGATCAGGCCGCCCTGGGCGGCGGAGATGCCGAACACTTCCTTGGCGATGCCGACAAAACTGCCGCGCACGTCGCCGAAGCCCATCACGAAAAACCCCAGCCAAATCACAAGAATGCGGATGAGCATGCGCCTCCCTCCCCGATGAGTGGGCCCAGGCCCGGTAAAGTTCGCGGATTCGAAAGCGGGTTGAAAAGGTGAATGATGTCTTGAGGTGGGTGACGCGGCCCCCGATAATTCGAAATGGCAACCCCATGGAGAACCGGAATGAGCCACCCGCCCCGCCTCAAGGTCCGTTTCCATGCCCTGGCCCTGGCCGTCCTCGCCGCCACCGGCCTGGCGGCCCAGGAGCCGCCCGCGGGCGGCGCCATGCCCACCCTGGCCGTGCTCCCGCTCCGGGGCGTGTTCCAGCGGCCCAATCCGGCCAACCGCAACTACCCCGGGCAGGCGCAGATGCCCGCGCGCCCGCAGCAGATGCCGGCCGGGCAAGGCCGGATGGGGCAGATCCAACCGCAGATCCTGTCGCGGGTGACCCTGGCCTTCCTCAAGACCGGAAGGTTCCAGATGGTCGAACGGTCGCAGCTGGACGCCGTGCTGAGGGAGGGCAAGTTCCAGCAGAGCGGCCTGGTGGACGACGCCACGGCGGCCAAGCTGGGCAAGCAGATGGGCGCCTCCTTGGTCCTGGTGGGCACCTACACCGGGAACATCGGCCACACGGCCGAAGTGACGACCCATTTCTTCGGCAGCAAGACCCGCGAGGATGCCTACCCCGGCCATCTGGAGGTGCGGCTGAACCTGGTGAACACCGAGGACGGCTCGATCCGCGAGTCGTTCCTGCTCCATGCCTCCTCCACGGATCCCAAGGAATACCATTCCTACGAGCTGCTGCTGGACGACCTCGCCGTCAACCTGGACAAGGAGACCGCGGCCCGGTTCCCCTTGACCGGATACGTGATCAAGGTGATCTCCGACCGGGAGGCCCTGGTGGACCTGGGCAGCAGGCAGCGGCTGGAGAAGGGCGCCGCCTTCCAGTTGGTGGAGCAGGGGCCGGACGTGGTGCACCCGGTGACCGGCAAGCTGATCCACGGCGAGCGCCGGGTGCTCACCCAGATGCAGGTGACCGATGTGGGTGACGAGTCATCCATCCTGAAGGTGACCGGTGACCGGGCCACCCTCAAGGTGGGGCAGTCGGTAGTCCAGGCGCGCTAGATGAACAGCCTGGACCCTACGATCGTGAGCGGCGCCCAGGCTCTTGTGCAGACCTTGCTGCGGGCTGGCGTCGACACTTGCTTCGCCAATCCGGGCACGAGCGAGATGCACTTTGTGGCGGCCCTGGACCAGTTCGCCGACATGGGCTGCGTGCTGGGCCTGTTCGAGGGGGTCGTGACCGGCGCGGCTGACGGGTATGGGCGCATGGCGGGCAAGCCGGCCGCGACGCTGCTCCATTGCGGTCCCGGCCTGGCCAATGGCCTGGCCAATCTCCACAATGCGCGCCGCGCCCACACGCCCATCCTCAATATCGTCGGTGACCAGGCCACGTACCACCGTCCGCTGGATCCCCCGCTGGCGGCCGATACGGAAGGGTGGGCCCGCCCTGTTTCCGTCTGGACGCGGACCGTCACGGCATCGGGCAGCATCGGCGCCGATGCGGCCGAGGCCGTCCAGGCGTCGCTCACCGCCCCGGGAGGCATCGCAACCCTGATCCTTCCTTCCGATGTTTGCTGGAGTGCTGGCGGCGTGGTGGCTGACCCGCTCGGGGTTCCGGCGCCACCCCGGGTTGATGAAGCCGCGATCACCATGGCAGCGGGGTTGTTGCGCTCGGGCGAGCCCTGTGCCCTTCTCCTCGGCCCCGGGGCTTTGCGTGCCGCGGATCTGGCCATCGCCGCCCGCATCGGCGCGGCCACCGGCGCGAAGATCTTCGCGCCCTACGCGGCGCCGCGGGTGGAGCGCGGACGGGGGCGCTTCCCGGTCACCAGGCTCTCCTTTCTCCTCGAGCAGTCCATGGCCATGCTCAAGGGGATCAAGCACCTGATCCTGGTTGGAGGAACCCGGCCCGTCACCTTCTTCGCCCATCCCGGCAAGCCGCAGAGGCCGGAGCCCGCGGACTCGCACATTCATGCGCTGGCGCGCCCCGACCAGGATCTCAGGGACTTCCTGGAACGCCTCGGGAACGCGCTCGAAGCACCCGAAGCCGCCCCTCCGGCTCCTGCCGCCGCCCCCCAGCCGGCCCGGGGGGCCGTGACGTCGGAGGCCGTGGCCCAGACCTTGAACGCACTGCTGCCGGATGACGCCGTGGTGGTGGATGAAAGCGTCAGTTTCGGCCGCTTTTTCTACGGCGCCACCCACTCGGCGGCGCCGCACGATTGGCTGGCCCTCACCGGCGGCGCCATCGGCGATGGGCTGCCCATGGCGACGGGAGCCGCTGTGGCGGTGCCTGGCCGGCGCGTGGTGACGCTGCAGGCGGACGGTTCGGCCCTTTATACCGTGCAGGCCCTCTGGACCCAGGCCCGCGAGTCCCTGGACGTCACGACCGTCATCCTCTCCAACCGGAAATACGCGATCCTGCTCGGTGAGCTGGCCAATGTGGGCGCGCATCCGGGCCGTACCGCCCTCGACATGCTGAGCCTGGGCAACCCCGATCTCGACTGGGTGAAGATCACCAACGGTTTCGGGGTCGAGGCCGCACGCGCTGAAACCATGGAGCGCTTCGCGACGCTCTTCACCCAGGCGAACCGTCAGCGTGGACCCTTCCTGATCGAGCTGGTCATCCCGTGACAGGTCCGCCTGTCATGGGGACTTGCGTTTCGATTGGCCCTGGCCGCCGCCCTTGCCCCGCCGGGCCGGCGCGGCCCGGCGCTGGACCTGAGGCCGGTTCGGCTCGCCCTGGGGGCCGGCCCCTGGAGGCCGGTTGCCCTGCTGGCCCGGATTCACGGGACGGCCTTGCTGGCCCGGATTC
>PLUC01000124.1 GCA_003165415.1 Holophagaceae bacterium | reverse complement strand
TCCTGGACCTGGTGCTGGAGTGCAGACCCACCCAGTGCACCCTGGTGCCGGTGCGCCCCGGGGAAGTGACCAGCAACCACGGCTGGGACGTGGGCCAGTGGGCCTTCCTGCTGGCCCCGGTGGTGGGGCGGCTCAGGGACGAGGGCGTCCGGGTGAGCCTGTTCGTGGAGGCGGGCGACGTGGGGAGCGTGCACGCGGCCGCCGGCGTCGGGGCCGAACGGATCGAGATCTACACCGAGCCGTACGCCCAGGCGTTCGTCCGGGGCGACCCGGAGGCGGAACTGGCCAGGGTGCTCCGCAGCGCCGAAGCGGCGGAACAGTGCGGCCTGCAGGTCAACGCCGGCCACGACCTGACCCACCTGAACCTGCCCCTGCTGGTGCGGCGGGTGCCGAACCTGGCGGAGGTGTCCATCGGCCACCACCTGATCAGCCATGCGCTGATGGTGGGGATGGAACGGGCGGTGGGCGACTACCTGAAGGCAGCCCAGGGCTAATCTCATAAAAACCACGGGGGGCTTCCTCGCGCGACGGTGTTCGGGGTCCGGAAAATATCCCCGAACCCCTTGCGTCGCGCAAGGAAAATTGCGGCATAAAAATATCGTGCTTCATACTAGAATTAAATGATGTGCGGACGCTACTTCCTGAGTTCCCCCATGGAGGCCATCGCGGTCCAGTTCGAGTGCGAAGCCCAGACCGGCTTTGCGCCCCGCTACAACCTCGCCCCCACGGCCGTGGTGCCGGTGGTGCTGGCCACCTCGGCCGGGCGGGTGGTCACCCTGCACCGGTGGGGGCTGGTGCCCTCCTGGTCCAAGGATCCGGCCCTGGGCGCGCGTCTGGCCAATGCCCGGGCCGAGACGGCAGCGGACAAGCCGTCCTTCCGCGCCCCGTTCCGGCGCGGCCGCTGCATCATTCCGGCGGATGGCTTCTACGAGTGGCAGGCGCGTCCCGGCGGCCCCAAGCAGCCCTTCTGCATCCGCGCCGCGGACGGGTCGATCCTGGCCTTCGCGGGCCTGCGGGACACCTGGGAGGGCCCGGACGGGGCGCTGGAAACCTGTGCCATCCTCACCACCAGCGCCAACGGCCTCATGGCGCCCATCCACGACCGCATGCCGGTGATCCTGGCCCCGGCGGACTATGCCGCATGGTTGGACCCGGACGGGGTTCCCGAGCGGCTCAAGGCCATGCTGCGGCCTTGTCCCGAGGGTTTCCTCAGGGTCTACCCGGTGGGTCCGCGGGTGGGCAACGTTCGCAATGAAGGCCCCGAGCTGGCGGAGCCGGCCGATGCCTGACAAGACGGCGCAATGGGTGTTCCTGGGCGCGCTGGTGGCCATGCTGACGCTGTTCCGCGAGTCCCGGCGCTTCTTCTGGATCTTTTCCGTCCTGGTGCTGCCGGGCACCTTCGCCCACGAGTGCTGCCATCTGGCGCTGGGCCTGCTCCTGAACGGCCAGCCCGCGGGGTTCACCCTGCTGCCCAGGCGCGAGGGCAAGGGCTGGGCCATGGGCTCGGTGAGCTTCGGCCACCTGACCTGGTACAACGCCTTCTTCATCGGCATGGCGCCCCTGATGCTGCTGCCCGCGGCCTACGGGCTGGTGCGCTGGCGGCTGGGGGGCCAGCCGGTGTTCGGCTGGCCGGAGGCTCTGGCGATCTATGGCATCGCCAACCTCATCTACGCCGGCCTGCCGTCCTGGCAGGACTGCAAGCAGGCGGCGCGCTCCCCCATCGGGTGGCTGCTGCTGGCCGGGGGGATCGCCTGGGGCTGGCACTGGTACTATTCTCCCGTGGGCAGCGGCCCTCTTCCGGCATGGGTCTTGCGCATGAAGAAGATGAGCGGCAGAAGGGAGATGCACAGCACGCCCATGATCCAGAAGGTGTCGGCGAACGCCATCATGTTGGCCTGCCTGAGCAGGAGGCCGTAGGCCAGGCCCTGGGCTTCCCGGGCGGCGTCGGGCGCCGATGAGCCATGCTGCATCAGCATCTGGGTGGAGCGGGACATGAAGCCCTGGTAGGCCAGGCTGGCCGGGTACATGTTGGCCACCAGGTTGGCCTGGTGCACCTGGGAGCGGCGGGAGAGGATGGTGCTCACCAGGGCGATGCCGGTGGAACCGCCGATGTTGCGCACCAGGTTGAGCATGCCCGAGGCATAGCTGGTCTTGTCCGGGGTGATGTTCTGGAAGGCGGTGACGTTCATGGGCACGAACAGGAACGCCAGGCCCAGGCTCTGCACGCAGCGGGACAGCATGGCGGTCTGGAAGTCCACCTGGAGGTTGAACCGCGACATCCAGAGCAGGCCCAGGCCGCAGGTGATGAATCCCGTGGCGATGAGGAAGCGGGTGTCGGAATGGCGCAGCAGCACCGCCACCACCGGCATCATCAGCAGGATCACCACGCCGCCGGGGCTGAGGATCCAGCCGCTGAGCGATGCTGTATAGCCCAGCAATGTCTGCAGGAAGATCGGCAGCAGCGCCAGCGAGCCGTAGAGCACGAACCCCAGCACGAACAGCATCACCGTGGACACGGCGAAATTGCGGTCCTTGAGCAGGCGCAGGTCGATGATGGGGTGGTCCTTCTTCAGCAGGTAGAACACCACCCCCACCAGGCAGACCACCGCCACCACCGCGCTGGCGATGATCAGGTTGGAGCCGAACCAGTCCCGGCGCTGGCCTTCGTCCAGGACGATCTCCAGGGCGGCCAGGCCCAGGGTGAGCACGCCGATGCCCAGGTAGTCGATGCGGAAGCCTTCCTTCAGGGAGAGCCGCTTGAGGGTCGGCGGATCGAACACCATCCGGTAGGTGAGCACCAGGGACAGGATCCCCACCGGGATGTTGATCAAGAAGATCCAGTGCCAGCTGTAGTTGTCGGTGATCCACCCGCCAAGCACCGGGCCGACGATGGGGGCCAGCACCACGCCCATGCCGTAGAAGGCCATGGCGGCGCCCCGCTTCTGGTGCGGAAAGGTCTCGATCAGGATGGCCTGGGAGGTGGGCTGCAGCGCGCCGCCGCCCACGCCCTGCATGACCCGGAAGAAGATCAGCCAGGGCAGGCTCGGGGCCAGGCCGCAGAGCATGCTGGACAGGGTGAAGATGGCCACGCAGGTCATGTAGAAGCGCTTGCGCCCGAACAGGCTGCCCAGGTAGCCGCCCAGCGGCAGCACCACCGCGTTGGCCACCAGGTAGGAGGTGAGCACCCAGGTGGCTTCGTCCACCGTGGCCGAGAGGTTGCCGGCGATGTGGGGCAGGGCCACGTTGGCCACGCTGGTGTCCAGCACCTCCATGAAGGTGGCCAGCATGACCACCATGGCGATGAGCCACGGGTTCACCACCCGGTGCGGGGCCTTGGATTGCATGGTTCGCCTTTACTTGGTGAAGATGGTGGCGTCGACGTTCATGCCCGGGCGCAGGACGACCCTCTGGGCGTCACCGGGGTCGAGCTTGATCTTCACGGGGATGCGCTGAACGACCTTGACGAAGTTGCCCACGGCGTTCTCCGGCGGCAGCAGGCTCAGGCGGGAGCCGGTGGAGCCGGCCACGGAATCCACCGTGCCCTTGAGCGACTGGCCGTTCATGTCGATGTCCACTTCGGCCCGCTGGCCCGGATGCACCTTGGTCAGCTGGGTCTCCTTGAAGTTGGCGGTGACCCAGGTCTCGTTGAGGGGCACCAGGGTGAGCAGGCCCTGGCCCGGCTGGATGATCTCGCCCAGCTCCACCATCTTCCGGGTGACCACCCCGTCCACCGGCGCGAAGATCCGGGTGTAGCTCAGCTGCAGCTTCAGCGCCTCCAGGCTGGCCCGGGCCGCCTCCACTTCGGCGTTGGCCTGGCCCACCTTGGCCTTCTGGGAGCCGACGCTGGCCTGGCGGATGTCCGCCTCCTGGCGCACCCCGGCCAGATGCCGCTGGGCGGCCTTCCACTCGCTTTCGGCCACCTCGGCCTGGGTGCGGTAGTGGTCGAACTCCTGGGCGGAGATCTCCTGGCGCTGGGCCAGGGGCGTGGCCCGCTGGAGGTCGGCCCGGGCCTTGTCCAGGGTGGCCTTGCGGGCGTCCAGGGTGGCCTCGGCCACCTGCAGGTCGGAACTCCGGGCCTGCTCCAGGGAGACCACGGCCTTGTCGTCCTCCGACCTGGCGCCCTGCACCTGGGCCAGGGCCTGGTCCAGGGCCGCCGTGGCCTGGTCAACCCTGCTCTGCAGGTCCCTGGCGTCCAGCTGCACCAGCAGATCGCCGGCCTTGACCGGCTGGTTGTCGTCCACCAGGACCTTCTCCACGCTGCCGTACACCTTGCAGGAGACCGGCACCAGGTGCCCGTCCACCTGGGCGTCGTCGGTGGTGACCCGGTCCCGGTAGTGGTAGTACATCCCGCCCCCGACCGCCGCCAGGGCGGCCAGCAGGAGGATGAGCAGGATCCGGCCCTTGCGCGGCGACGCGGCGTCGGGGGCCTCGGCCTGGGTCTCGGGGGTGGCTAGGTTCTCGGTCATGGCGGGCTCCATCAGCGTGCGAAAAGGGGTTCCAACTGGCCCATGGCCCGGGCCAGGTCCGCGCGGGACTGGTTCAGGCGGTAGAGGGCGTTGATCTTGTTGTCGGTGGCCCGGGCCAGCTCGTCCTGGGCCTGGATCACCTCGATGTTGTTGCTGACCCCCGCCTCGAAGCGGTGGCGGGCCTGCTGCAGGGCTTCCGAGGCCAGGTCCACGGCCTGGGAGGCCACCTCCACCTCGTTGTGCTCGGCGCCCAGCTCCGCCTGGGCCACCTGGATCTCCTGGCCGACCTGGGCCTTGAGGCCGCGCCGCTCTTCCTGGATGCTGGAGAGCTCCTCCTGGGCCCGGGCCGTCTGGGCCGAGATCCGGCCGGCGGTGAACAGGGGCACCCGCACCCCCAGGTTGATGGTGTAGGTGGAGGTCCAGGTGCTGGATTCAAGGCCGGTGCTGCCATAGGTGGCGCTGGCCACCACGGTGGGGATCCGCAGGCTCCGGGCCGCGTCCTTGAGGTTCAGCTGGGTCTGTTCCCGGGCGTCCAGGGAGGCCAGCTCCGGCCGCTGGTTCAGCCCGGTCTGGTAGGCCTCCTGGAAGGTGAACTGGGGCAGGATGGGGGCGGCGAGGCTGTCGGCCACCTCCACCCGGGTTGCGGGGTCCAGGTTCAGCAGCCGGACCAGGCCGAAGCGCGCGGTCTGCAGCTGGGTGCCGGCCTGGATGAGGGTCTGCTCGTCGTTGCGCAGCTGGACCTGGGCGCGCAGGGTGTCCAGGCGGGTGCCCAGGCCGTTCTTCTGCTGGTCCTCGGCCAGCTGCTCCAGCGCCTGGGCCAGGTCCACCCGGGACTGGGCGGCCTTGACCGCTTCGGTGGCGCGCTGGGCCCGGAGGTACTGGCCCACCACCAGCGCGGTGATCTGCTCGCGCACTTCCCTGGCCTTGGTCTGGGCCGTCTGCTCCCCGCTCTTGGCAGCCTTCCAGCGGTTCCAGAGGGACAGGTCGAACAAGGGCACGCTGGCCTCGATGCCGACGAAGCCCCAGTTGTAGACGGGGATGTTCAGGTAGGCGGGAACAGGGGAGCCGAAGGCGACGTCCAGGTTGGGCCGGGTCCGCTGGCCGGTGGCGTCGGCCTCCAGGCTGGGCATCAGCGAGGAGGCCGCTTCGCGGCGGTTCTCCTGGCTCTGGGCGATGGCCAGCAGCGAACGGTGGATCTCCGGGTTCTGGTCCAGGGCCGTGCGCAGGGCCTGGTTGAGGGTGAGGGACAGGGCCGGCACCGGCACCGGCGCAGGCGCCGGTGTCTCGCCGGCGGCGGCCACCACCCCGGCGGCGGCCAGGCCCAGGGCGGCCATCCAGCACCAGCGCAGCGGGGCGGCCCCGGTCTCCCGGCCCTGGATGATGGAGTCCACCAGGGGGCCCACGTAGCAGCCGCTGCCCAGCAGGGCGCAGCCTTCGCCGTGGAGCTGCGCCAGGAGTTCGCGGCCGGCTTCGTCCACGAAGGAGACCAGGCGCAGGTCGATCACCGCGTCCCGCGGCTGGACCCGGCCCTGCCATTCGCTCCAGGCCTTGGCCAGCTCGGCGACCCAGGGGCCGGCCAGCTTCCCTTCCAGGGAAAGGGTGAGCTTCGCGTCCTGTTCCTTGGGGGTGATCCGTAACATACAAGCCTCCAACGGAAAGCTGAAAAGCAGTTTTCATGCCGAAATCTAATTACTACATTAAAACATGTTATTAGGAAACCTCGGCACCCGTGCCGAAAGGGGCCGCCGATATTTGGGCATTTTGCCGATATGTCGGCAGTCGGCTCTTCGGCACTGGAAGGCAGGAACGGATGGCCCATTTCCGGCACTTAGGGGACAGGAGGGGTCCAAGGCGGATTCGCCGGCCACCGCTGGCCTCCGTATGGTTAGCCTGCCTGGCTGCTTCTCCCGGACCCGTCCATGTTCCCCGCCCCCACCCTGAACCACGGTCTCATCGGCAACGGCAGCCTGCGCTTCTTCCCGCTGGTGCGGCGCCTGGTGGAGGAAGCCATCCTGCAGGCGCCCCGTCCCGACACCTCCATCTGGGAATTCCGCAGCCTCCTGGGCCACTACACCTTCTCCCGGGCCATGTGCTGGGTGGCGATCCACCGGGGCGCCGCCATCGCCAGGAGCTTCGGCGAGTCCGCCCTGGCCGCCCAATGGGAGGCCATCGGGGCCCGGGAACAGGCGGTAATCCTGAAGCGGGGCTTCAACGAGGAAGCCGGCTACTTCACCCAGACCCTGGACGGCGTCCACCCCGACGCCTCCCTGCTGCTGCTGCCGACCCTGGGGCTGATCGAGCCCCGGGACCCCCGCTTCCTGGCCACCCTCGACCACTACGGGCACCTGCTCACCGAGAACGGGCTCATGCTGCGCTACCGGAGCCCCGACGATTTCGGCGTCCCCACCAGCGCCTTCACCATCTGCTCGTTCTGGTGGGCGGAGGCCCTGGCCCTGGCCGGGCGCCTGGAGCAGGCCGTGGAGGTGTTCGACCGGGTCTGCGCCTTCGCCAACCCGGTGGGCCTGCTCTCCGAGGACATCGACCCGGTCACGGGCCGCCTCCTGGGCAACTTCCCCCAGGCCTATACCCACGTGGGCCTGATCAACGCCGCGGTCACCATCTCGGAGCTGCTGGAGGCCCGGGACGGCAAGGTGCGGGCCTGGTCTTCCCCCGACAACTCGCGCTGGCCGGCGGTGGCGATCCCTCAGTCGTAGGACGCGCCGATCCAGCCGACGAAAGGCGCAAGGCCGGTTCCCCGCAGGGCATTGACCAGGCGCTCGTCCGCGGTGACGAACACGCCGCCTTCCGTCTCCGCCAGCGCCAGGTACAGGGAGTCGTAGAAGCTGCGGGAATAGCGCAGGGCCAGGGCCAGGGCGCGAGGCTGGTAGGCGGCGCTGGAGAGGATCCGCACCGGAGCCAGGGCTGCGATGCCCCGCTGGGCCTCCATGGCCTCCTCCGGGGTCATGGCGCCCCGTTGGACCTTCTTCCACAGCACGTTCCCCAACTCGATGGGCATGAGGTCAGGAGCCATGAGCTGGCGCTGGGAGGCCATGAGCGACCGGGCTGCGTCCGTGTGCTGCTCCACCGTGATCGCCTTCACCAGGATGGACGAATCAAGGATCAGAGGCCTATCGCTCATCCCTGGACTCCCGCAGCAAGTCCACGGAGTCGGGGCCGGACCGCTGGCCGAGCTGGGCGCGGAAGCCGTCCATCCAGGCCAGCCAGGCCGAACGGTCGCTGAGCGCGGCTTCGGCCTCCAGGATCGCCCGCACCTCCGCCTGCAGGCTACGCCCGTGCATGACCGCCCGGGCCTTGAGCCGGGTCACGGTTTCCTGGTCCATGTCTCGAACGAGCAGACTGGTCATGGTGCCCTCCGCTAACAAAATGATAGCGACTCGGACCGGGTGGCGCCAGCCGAACCCCCGAAAGGGGCGCCTGAACGTCCGGCGCTACACTGTTCGGGCTGGCATGGGGAGGATCCGATGCACGACGGTATCTGGCAGGCGTTCGCGGCCCAGGCGGAACGGTTCCAGGCAACCCTGCGGGAAAGGCCGGTGCAGCCGACCCTGGACCCGTACGCCCTGCGGACGGAACTGGCGCGGCGCTATGATTTCCGCGAGCCGGTCCCGGCGGAGCGGCTGCTGGAGGAGGTGGGCGGGCTGCTGGCCGAGGGGCTGGTGCAGGTCACCCACCCGCGCTATTTCGGGCTGTTCAATCCCAGCGTGCTGCCGGTGACCGTGCTGGGCGAGGCGCTGGCGGCGCTCTACAATCCGCAGATGGCGGTCTGGTCGCACGCGCCGGCCGCCTGCGAGCTGGAGCACCGGGCGCTCGCGGCCCTCCAGGGGCTGATCGGCTGGGACCCCGGGGAGGGGCTCGCCAACTTCACCTCCGGCGGCGCGGAATCGAATGTCTCGGCCCTGCAGTGCGCGCTGGCCTGGCGCTTCCCGGGCTGGGACCGGGAGGGCCTCACCGCGCTCGGGCTGCGGCCCACGGTCTACCTGTCCCGGGACGCCCACCACAGCTTCGTCAAGGCCGCGCGCTCGGCGGGCCTGGGCACGGCCGCGGTGCGGGAGGTGCCCGTTGACGCCGCGCGCAAGCTGGATCCGGCGGCGCTGGAGCGGATGCTGGACCAGGACCGGGCCGCGGGGCTGCACCCGTTCCTGTTGGTGGCGACCCTGGGCGCCACCGGCACCGGGGTCATCGATCCCATCGGGGCGCTCCGGGGCTTCGCCGACCGCTATGGCCTCTGGCTGCACGCCGACGCCGCCTGGGGCGGCAGCGCGCTGCTGAGCCCGGCGCTGCGCCACCATCTGGCGGGGATCGAGTCGGCCGACTCGGTCACCTGGGACGCGCACAAGTGGATGTCGGTGCCCATGGGCTCGGGCATGTTCTTCTGCCGCCACGCGGAGGCCGCGCGCCTGGCCTTCGCCATCAGCGCCGCCTACATGCCCCCGCCCCAGGGCGAGGAGGTGGTGGATCCCTACACCACTTCGGCCCAGTGGTCCCGCCGGCACATCGGCCTCAAGGTGTTCATGGCGATGGCCGAACTGGGCCTGGACGGCTACGGCCGGCTGGTGGAAGGCCAGGCGCGGCTCGGCGACTACCTGCGCCGGCGGCTGCTGGCCACGGGCTGGACCCTGGCCAACGAGACCCCCCTGCCGGTGGTCTGCTTCCACCGGGAAGGGCTGGACGCGCCCGGGCTGGTGGCCCGGATCCACCGGGAGGGCGCCACCTGGATCTCGTCCCTGGCCCTGCCCGGCGGCCCCACGGTCCTGCGCGCCTGCATCACCAGCTACCACTCCACCGAGGCGGACGTGGAGGCGCTGCTGGCGGCCCTGGTTCCATGAAATCCACAGGTTTTGCGGAAATCCCGCGGGCCATCCGGCATGGGGGCCGAGGCCATGGCCGCAATGATATGGCGGCGGCTTGGAGGAAATAGTCATCGACAGGCGTGCCTCCATTGGGCGCCCTCCAGCAACCGCTCATGAAGCGGGTAGGTTAAGCCTTGTAATTTCAATAATTTTGCGCTAGAAATACCTACGGTGCGCCTTCGCGCCCGGAAGGAACCCGGAATGCCCTACCTTGGCGAGATCGCCTCGTTCTGCACGGCCATGTGCTGGTCCACCAACGCGGTGCTGTTCGCCAAGGCTGGCCAGCGGGTGGGCTCCACGACGGTGAACGTCGTGCGCATCGCCGTGGCCCTGGTGGTGATGTTCATGCTGCACCTGGCCCTGGTGGGGACCCTGTTCCCGGCCGGGGCGGGCCTGGTCCGGTTCGCCTGGCTGGGGGTTTCCGGCCTGATCGGCTTCGCCCTGGGCGACGCCATGCTGTTCGAGGCCTACGTGCTGCTGGGACCCCGCCTCACGGTGCTGATCTACACCACCTGGCCGGTGTTCGCGGCCCTGATGGCCTGGACCCTGCTGGGGCAGCGCATGGGCCTGGCCAAGGTCTGCGCCATGGTGGTCACCCTGGGTGGCATCGCCCTGGTGGTGCTGGAGAAGAGCAGGAAACAGCCGGGCCAGATCCGGCCGCGGCGCTTCGGCCTGGGCCTGATCCTGGCCCTGGGCGGCGCCGCCGGCCAGGCGGTGGGCTTCGTCTGCAGCAAGTTCGGAATGGCAGGCGATTTCAGTCCCATCAGCGCCAACCTGATCCGGGTTTCCGCGGGCGCCCTGGCGCTGTGGACCTGGCAGATCCTCCGGGGCGAGCTGGTGCCCAACCTGCGCAAGCTCAAGGACACCCGCGCCGCCGTGCTCACGGCCCTGGGCGCCCTGTTCGGCCCGGTGATCGGGGTGGTGCTGAGCCTCTACGCCATCAACCATGCCCGCTATCTGGGCGTGGCCTCCACCATCATGTCGCTCTCGCCGGTGATGATCCTGCCCTTCGCCGTGTTCGTGGAAAAGGAGCGGGTGGGGGTCTGGGCCATCGTGGGCACCGTGGTCTCCCTGGGCGGGGCCGCGGCGATGTTCCTCATTTAACCCGGGCGAAGTACTGCTTGACCGCTCCCACCACCGCGTCGATGTCGGTTTCGGTCACGTCCAGGTGGGTCACCAGGCGGGTCACGTGGGCGGCCTGGAGGAGGATCCCGCGCTCGCGGAGGCTGGCCTGGAGCGAGCGGCCGTGGTCGGGGGGGAACTGGACGAACACCATGTTGGTGGCCTGGCCGCGCACCGAGATTTCGGCGATGTCGCCCAGGCCCCTGGCCAGCCGCTCCGCGTTCAGGTGGTCCTGGGCCAGCCGCTGGAAATGGTGGTCGAGGCCGTACAGGCAGGCCGCGGCCAGGAAGCCCGACTGGCGCATGCCCCCGCCCAGCACCTTGCGCCAGCGGTAGGCGCGCTCGATGAAATCACCAGAACCCGCCAGCACCGAACCCACGGGCGCGCCCAGGCCCTTGGAACAGCAGATGGACACCGAATCGAACGGGGCGCAGGCCTGCTCCAGGGTGATCCCCTGGGCCACCGCGGCGTTGCAGACCCGGGCGCCGTCCAGGTGGGTGGCCAGGCCGCGGGCCCGGGCGAAGGCGGTGGCCTCCAGGATGTATCCGGCCGGAAGCACCCGGCCGTTGAAGGTGTTCTCCAGCGCCAGCAGCCGGGTGCGGGCGAAATGCGCGCCCAGGCCGGGGCCGTGCTGCTTGATGGCGGCGGCCACCTTGTCCAGGGGCAGCTCGCCGTCCGGACCGTTCTCGATGGGCTGCGGCACGATCGAACCCAGCACCGCGGCGCCGCCGCCCTCGAACTTGTAGGTGTGGGCGAGCTGGCCGACGATGTACTCGTCGCCGCGCTCGCAGTGGGCCATGAGGGCCGCCAGGTTGCTCTGGGTGCCGGAGGGCAGGAACAGGGCGGCGGCCTTCCCGGCGCGCTCTGCCACCGTGGCCTGCAGCCGGATGACGGTCGGGTCATCGCCCAGGACGTCGTCCCCCACTTCGGCCACGGCCATGGCCGCCAGCATGCCCGGGGTCGGACGGGTGACGGTGTCGCTGCGCAGATCGATCACATGCCCGGTCATGGGGACTCCCCTGGGAACAACCTATGATACAACAGGAATTAACTGGCCTTTTTGGCCATCTTGATGATGGTGTCCGACAGGGTCATGCCCGAAGTCTTGACGTTGGCCATGTTCAGGTAGATCTGGGGCTTGCCGGCCTCCTCCACCAGAGCGATGGACCCGCCGGTCTTGAGCCAGGCCAGTTTGGGAACGATCACCAGTTTCCCGGCCGTCTTGAGAGGCTTGACTTCCGCCTCCGTGGCCGCCCAGGCCATCTTGAATCCGTCCGACACGGCGATGCCGTTGGCTTCCAGCTTGCCCTTGAAGCCCGCGTCGGCGCAGGCGAACCCGAACTGGCCCGTGGATGACAGCAGGATCTTCATGAACTTGGCCTGGGTTTCGGGCGCCAGGTCCTGGGCCTGGAGTCCCAGGGTGAGGATGAAGGCGATGGACGCATGCACGACGCGGGTCATGGGTACTCCTTAACTGGCTTCAGTCAACCACCGGGACAGGAAGGGAGACGTGATCCCGTTCATTGTCTCTTATGTTTGATTCCTTGGACCAATAAAAAGATCAAAATATTCCGCACTACTTTCCCGACGGGAACAATCCGGGTGGGAATCTGTTCCGTTTTTTTTCAAGGCTCCTGCTGACTGCAGAAGGCCAAAGCCTGCTCGATGTCGGCGATGAGGTCCGCCGGGTCCTCCAGTCCGATGTTGAACCGCACCAGCTGGCCGGGGCGGTCCCAGACGGTGCGCATGGCCTGGATCCGGTACGGCAGGCACAGGCTGGTGGCCCCGCCCCAGCTGTAGCCGAGCTTGAACAGCCTGAGGGCGTCCACGAACCGGTCGGTCTGCGCTTCGGTGTAGCCGGGATCGAACAGCACCGAGAACAGGCCGCCGGCGCCGGTGAAATCCCGCTTCCAGGTCTCGTGGCCCGGGCAGTCGGGGAAGGCCGGATGCAGCACCCGGGAGATCTCCGGCCGCTGCTTCAGCCAGGCGGCGACGGCCCGGGCACCGGCGTCGTGGGCCTCGAAGCGCAGCTTCAGGGTGGGCAGGGAGCGCAGGATCAGGTAGGCGTCCTCCATGCCCACGCCGTAGCCCAGGTGCAGGTGGGCGGTGCCGATCCGCCGGTGCAGCTCCGGGTCCCGGGTGATGACCGCCCCCATGAGCAGATCCGAACCGCCGGACTGGTACTTGGTCAGGGCCTGCAGGACGATGTCCGCCCCGTGGTCGAAGCCGCGGAAGGCCAGGCCGGCCGACCAGGTGTTGTCCAGCGCCACCAGCGCGCCCTGGCTGTGGGCCGCGGCGGCGATGGCGGGCAGGTCCGGCACCTCCATGGACACGGATCCGGGCGCCTCGGTCCAGACCAGCCGGGTGTTCGGCCGGAGCTGGTCGCGGATGGCCGCCCCGGCCATGGGGTCGTAGTACCGGGCGCTGATGCCGAATTTGCCTTCCAGCCACTCCCCCAGCTCCCGGGAAGGGGAGTAGACGTTGTCCGGCAGCAGCACGTCGTCCCCCTGGCCCAGCAGGGCCAGGTCCACCATGGCGATGGCCGAAAGGCCGCTGGGGGTCAGCAGGCAGTGGGCGCCGCCCTCCAGTTCCGCCAGCCGGGCCTCCAGCTCGTAGCTGGTGGGCGTGCCGAACAGGCCGTAGAGGTAGGTGGACCGGTCCAGCCACCCGTCGCCGCGGGTCCGCAGGTCGGCGACGTTCTCGAACAGCACGGTGGATGCGCGCATGATGGGCGCTGGGCAGGCCTTGTACCCGGGCGGCGCGGTGTAGCCGCCGTGCACGAGTCCGGTCTGCAGGGTTTTCGATGGGGTCATGGGGGGGTCCTTGTGGCGGAAGCCTTCAGTATGATCCACTAACGGGAGAGGCCAACCCCATGTCCGAAATCAAGCTCCGCTACGGCTGCAACCCCCACCAGGCGCCCGCCCGCGTGTTCATCGACGGCCACGACCTGCCCATCGAGGTGCTCTCCGGGGCTCCGGGCTACATCAACCTCTGCGACGCGCTCAACGCCTGGCAGCTGGTCAGGGAGCTCAAGGCCACCCTGGGCCTGCCCGCGGCCGCCTCGTTCAAGCACGTGAGCCCGGCCGGCGCCGCGGTGGGCCTGCCCATGGGCGACGACCTGAAGCGCGCCTGCTTCGTGGAGGACATGGAGCTGACCCCGCTGGCCGCGGCCTACGCGAGGGCCCGGGGGGCCGACCGCATGTCCTCGTTCGGCGACTGGGCAGCCCTCTCGGATGTCTGCGACGAAGCCACGGCGAAGATCCTGAAGCGCGAGGTGTCGGACGGGGTCATCGCCCCGGGCTACACCCCCGAGGCGCTGGCCATCCTGCGGGCCAAGCGCGACGGGAAGTACCACGTGATCCAGATCGATCCCGCCTACGAGGCGCCGGAGCTGGAGCGGCGGGAGATCTTCGGCATCACCTTCGAGCAGAGGCGCAACACCCTGGTGCCCGGGTTCGGGCTGCTGGAACGGGTGGTGACGGCCCGGAAGGACCTGCCCCCGGAGGCCCAGCGGGACCTCATCCTGGCCCTGATCACCCTGAAGTACACCCAGTCCAACTCGGTCTGCTTCGCCTTCGACGGCCAGGTCATCGGCGTGGGCGCCGGCCAGCAGTCCCGGGTGCACTGCACCCGCCTGGCCGCGGCCAAGGCCGACAAGTGGTTCCTGCGCCAGCATCCGGAGGTGCTGGGGCTGCGCTTCAAGGCCGGGGTGAACCGGGCCGACCGCAACAACGCCATCGACCAGTACCTGGAGGACTGGCTGTCCCCGGCCGAAGCGCAGCTCTGGGCCGGGCATTTCGACCAGGTCCCGCCGCCCATGGACCCGGCCCGCAAGCGCGCCTGGATGGCCACCCGTTCCGGCGTGTCTCTGGGCTCCGACGCCTTCTTCCCGTTCCGGGACAACATCGACCGGGCCCAGGCCAGCGGGGTGTCCTACGTCGCCCAGCCGGGCGGCTCGGTGCGGGACGACGTGGTGATCCAGGCCTGCGACGACTACGGCATGGTGATGTGCTTCACCGGGACCCGGCTCTTCCACCACTGAACAGGCGGTCCAGGGCGATCTTACCGGGGCCGAACAGCAGGACCAGGACGGCCGCGAACAGGAAGGTGTAGGGGGCGGCCCCGTAGAACTTGCCCGGATCGCTGAGGATGCTCAACAGCGCCTCGCGGTCCGCGGTCAGGTAGGCCACCAGCATGTCGCCCACCAGCAGCAGGGCGATGGGGCGGGAGGCCAGGCCGAGGATGAGCAGGAGGCCGCCGGCGAACTCCAGGGCGGCCACGAAGGGCGCGTTGAGCCCGGGGAAGGGGATGCCCAGGCTGGCGAAGTACCCCGTCACCTTGGCCAGGTTGTGCAGCTTGCCCCAGCCGGTCTGGGCGAACTGCCAGCCCCAGTAGAGGCGCACCAGCAGCAGGAAGATGGACTGCAGCCAGACGGTGGCCGCCAGGCATTTTTCGCAGTTCTGGCGAAACCAGGCGGAGCTAGGCATCGGGTCCTCCCGGGGGGGGCGGGGTGGAATCGGGCTGGGCGAACCAGCCGAAGCTGGCCCAGCCCTGGAAGGCCGCCCGCAGGAAGGCGGGACGCTCGGCTTCGGCCATGGCGCTGCCCTGGAACCCGGCCTCCAGGGCCGCGCCCAGGGGCGCGCCGGACCGGATCGCCGCGAGGATGCGGAAGGCTTCCGGCTCCAGGCGCTTGTAGTAGACGCTGTGGTCGTGGCGGTGGACGGCCAGGAAGAGCTCCTCCGGCGCCAGGACCGGGACCCTGTGCACCGTCCGCTTGCGCTGGGTGGCCGCGCAGCCCTCCAGCCCTCGGCGCACCTGGATCAGGAGGTCGTCCACGGGGTAGGCCAGGTGCAACAGCCGGATGTGCGGCTGCAGGGCGAGCCGGCAGGATCCGGCCACCTCCGGCGCGACCGGCGCCGGCCGCTCGGCCCCGTCGAAGGCCTCGATGTGGGCCCATTCCAGCCGCACCATGTCCAGGGCGAGGCGGCCCCGGGGATCGATCCACTGGGGATTCGCGACCAGCCAGGCCGGAAGGCCGGATCCGAGGTTGCGCAGGGTGAAGGAGCGGGAGGGGCACTGGGTGAGGTAGGTGCGGATCAGGCGGTCGAACCGGGTCCGGCCCAGGATCGCCCGCAGTCCCGGGAAGTCCTCCACGAGGCTGGCCACGACCCGGAGCCAGTACTGCCGGTTGTAGATCTCCAGCCGCTCGAAGGCGCTCAGCCGGTCGTTGGGCTTGACGAAGGCGGCGGCCTCCTCCTCCATGCGCACCCCGTCCGGACGCCGGCGGGCCATGGTTTCCCGCGCGGTGAGGGGCGACATCACGGCCGCCGCCATGCGCCGCTGGAACATCTTCAGGGCGCCCGGCTCGGTCATGGGAGCACCAGTTGCCGATCGGGCTCGGCGGCCAGCAGGTAGCGGTTGGCCTTGAGCGCCTCGGCGTGGACCTCCTCGAAGGGCGGGATGCGGTCGTCCCACTCCAGCAGGGTCGCGGTGGGCCCGCAGCGCTGGATGGCCCGGGCGTAGAGGCGCCACACCTGGTCCAGGACCGGGTGGTCGTGGGTGTCCAGGATGTACTTCTCGAACTTGGAATGCCCGGCGATATGGATCTGGGCCACCCGCTCGGCCGGAACCGCGTTCAGGTAGGTGAAGGGGTCGAACCCGTGGTTCCGGGAGGAGACGTAGATGTTGTTCACGTCCAGCAGGATGCCGCAGTCGGCGCGCTCCGCCACTTCATTGAGGAACTCCCACTCGGTCATCTCGGACGCGTGGAACTCCGCATAGCTGCTCACGTTCTCCACGATGACCGGCACCTCCAGGGTCTCCCGGGCCTGGCGGATCTTGGCGGCGGTCACCCGCACCGCCTCCCAGGTGTAGGGCATGGGCAGGAGGTCGTGGGTGTAGCGGCCGTCCACGGAGCCCCAGCACAGGTGGTCGCTCAGCCAGGGGGTGCGGGTGCGCCGCGCCAGGGCCTTGAGCCGGCGCAGGTGCTCCCGGTCCAGGGGATCGGCCGAGCCGAGATACATGGACACCCCGTGCTGCACCACCCGGTACTGCTCCAGGATCTGGTCCAGGATGGCCAGGGGCCGCCCGCCATCCACCATGAAGTTCTCCGAGATGATCTCGAACCAGTCCACCCCGGGCCTGCGCTCGAGGATGTGCCGGTAGTGCGGGATCCGCAGTCCGATGCCGACGCCGTAGTCGGTGAAGCCGTTGAAAGGGTTGGCGCTCAAGGTCGTCCCCTGGGGTGGAAGGAAAAAACGGGGGAGGGCAAGCCATCGCTGAACTTTGCCCTCCCGGTCAAGACGTGGCACTTAGCTGCTCTTGCAGCCGCCCTTGCCCTTGCAGCTGTTCTTGGCCTTGCAGCCCATGTCGCTGGATTTGCAGCCGCCCTGGCCCTTGCAGCTGTTCTTGCCGGCGCAATCGTGCTTGGCCTGGGCGATGGTTGCGGGCATTTGGCCCAGGCCGAGGGCGGACACGCTCCTGCCATTCTGGAAAGGCACGGTGACGTTCGGAGCGGCCGTGGTCCCGGCCATCAGGCCCGTGCCTGCCGCTGCCAACAACAGGGCCATTACAGAATTGTTCATAAATCCTCCTGGCGGTCAGTGCCGCGTGTTAGGGGCCGTTGGGGCCCAGAAACCCTGGGGATCGCCCAGGGGGTTAAAGGGGTGCCGGTTGCTCGATTCGGTCGGTTCATGGGTGTGACAGGACTTGAGGTGCGGAAGGTGAAGAGATTGTGACGCGATATCAAAATTAAATTCACCTAAAAATTTCACTTTTTTTTCCTTGACCCGGTGCATGGCAATTGGGTATCCGCAACTTCCGGCCCGGGGTATGCTGGTGCTTTGCTCTTTTGGGATGCCCATGAAAACACGCCTGCTTCCTTTCCTGCTTTTGGGACTGTCGCTCTCGGGGGCCCCCGGCCCCGGCCAGCCCGGCCGGCCGATCCCGGTGCGCGACTTCTTCCGCAACCCGGTGCAGTCCGGGTTCGGCCTGTCCCAGAACGGCAGGTACCTTTCATGGCTTGCCCCATACCGCAGTCGGCTGAACGTGTTCGTCCGGCCCCTGGCCGGCGGCAGGGCCCGGCGGGTCACCTCCGAGACCGCCCGGGACCTGTCCGACTATTTCTGGAAGGGGAACCGGATCCTGTACACCAAGGATTTCGGTGGGGACGAGAACTTCCACCTGGTCTCGGTCCGGCTGGACGGCAAGGGGCTGAAGGACCTGACCCCGGGCCTGAAGCTCACGGCCCAGGTGGTGGACGAACTGCCCGATGACGACCGGCACCTGCTGGTCTCGCACAACCGCCGGAACCCCGAGGTGTTCGACGTGTTCCGCATCGACGTGACGACCGGCGCGGAACAGCTCGTGGCGCAGAATCCCGGCGACATCACCGAATGGCTCACCGACCACGCCGGCCGGCTGAGGGCGGCGGTGGCCACCGACGGGGTCAGCACCTCGCTGCGGTTCCGCGACCACGAGACGGAGCCGTTCAGGACCCTCCTCACCACCAGCTTCAAGGACACGGTGGCTCCGCTCTTCTTCACCTTCGACAACAAGGGCCTCTACGTGGCCTCCAACCGGGGCCGGGACAGGACCGCCCTGTTCGAGTTCGACCCGGCCACCGCCAAGGAGGGCAAGCTGCTGTTCGAGCACCCCAAGGTGGATGTGGACGGGCTCAGCTATTCAAGGAAGCGCAAGGTGCTGACCACCGCCAACTTCACCACCTGGAAGGAGGAGAAGGCGTTCCTGGATCCGGTAACCCAGGCGATGTTCCGCACCGTACAGGCCCAGCTTCCGGGCTACGAGGTGGAGTTCACGGCCCATACCAAGGCCGAGGACAAGTTCATCGTGGCCGCCTATAACGATCGGACCCAGGGCAGGCGCTACCTGTTCGACCGCGCCAGCGGCAAGCTCGAGTTCCTGGCGGAGGTCACCCCCTGGCTCAGGGAGCAGGACCTGGCCGAGATGAAGCCGGTGACCTATACCTCCAGAGACGGCCTCACCATCCACGGCTACCTGACCCTGCCCAAGGGGCTGGCGCCGGAAAAGCTGCCCGTGGTGGTGAACCCCCACGGCGGCCCCTGGGCCCGGGACACCTGGGGCTACAATTCTGAAGCCCAGTTCCTGGCCAACCGCGGCTATGCCGTGTTCGAGGCCAATTTCCGGGGCTCCACGGGCTACGGCCGGAAGTTCTGGGAGGCCGGCTTCAAGCAGTGGGGGCGGGCCATGCAGGACGACGTCACCGACGGCGTGCAGTGGCTGGTCAAGGAGGGCATCGCGGATCCGAGGCGGATCGCCATCTACGGCGGGAGCTACGGCGGCTATGCCACCCTGGCCGGGATCACCTCCACCCCGGACCTGTACGTGGCGGCGGTGGACTACGTGGGGGTGTCCAACCTGTTCACCTTCATGGATTCGGTCCCGCCCTACTGGAGGCCCTACCTGGCGACGATGCACGAGATGGTGGGCGACCCGGAGACCGACAAGGCGATGATGACGGCGTGCTCGCCGGTCTTCCACGTGGACCGGATCAAGACCCCGCTGTTCATCGCCCAGGGCGCCAACGACCCGCGGGTGAACAAGGACGAATCCGACCAGGTGGTGGCGGCCCTGAAGCAGCGCGGGGTGGCGGTGGAGTACATGGTCAAGGACAACGAAGGCCACGGCTTCCAGAACGAGGAGAACCGGCTGGATTTCTACGGGGCCATGGAGACCTTCCTGGCCAGGTATCTCAAGGCGGATTGAACGGCGCACCCATGACGGAAGTCACCAACACACTTACCCGCCGCCCCGCTGGTAGTGCCGCATGAAGCGGTCGAGGAAGGCCTCCTCCGCCTCGGGCGAGTAGCCGCTGAACGCCAGTTCCACCTGGAGCCGTTCCAGGGCGATGGGACCCAGGTGGATGGGGGGCAGGGGGGCCAGGCGGATGCGCCAGCACCGGCCCTCGGCGCGATGCTCCAGCACCGCGCTCCCCTCCCGGGTGTAGCTGTCCCCGCCCACCGCGGCCGGCAGCAGGCGCAGGAACTCGGCCGGGCCGAGGGTCATCTCGAAGGCGCGGTCAGCCACCGCCCACCGGCGGCCAGATGGCCAGGACGTCGCCCTCGGCCAGGGCGCGTCCATCCAGGTCCTGGGGAGCCACGAACACCCCGTTGACCAGCACCAGGGTGCACAGCTGCCGGGGCAGCCCGCGCTGGCCGATGAGGCCGCCCACCGTGGTGCCCGGGGCCAATTCCAGTTCCGCCAGCCCTGCCCGCCGGGATTCCGGCGGCAGGTGGGCGGTGAGGGTGGCGAAAAGCTTGAGCTGAACCTTCATGCCAGTTTCTGACATTGTGCCAGATAGGCTTCCATCAGCAGGGTCGGATTCTGGAGCAGGCGCTGCTTCCAGGCGCCCAGGCGCACTTTGCCTTCGATCAGCCCGCGCAGGACCCCGGCGTGCTCGGTGAGGCCCACGGTGTTGGCGCCCACCAGCCGGTCATCCTGGAATTCCAGCCGCAGGTAACGGAACCGGTCCGGGTCCGCGAGCTCCGCGCGCTCCCCGCCGGGCACCCCCTGCCAGGAACCGAAGGAATAGGAGATGAGTCCCAGGGTGTCCAGGACGTTGAAGGCGAAGCTGCCCCGGCTGGAGGCCTGCCGCCCGGCCATGTTCAGGGCGGCGATGCGCCCCTGTTCCACGGCGTTGGGCTGGATGGCGTTGACCGCGGCCTGGCCGGTGAGGCAGTCATGGAACTCGGCCACGTCGCCGGCGGCGTAGATGCCATGGACGGAGGTCTCCATGGCCTCGTCCACGATGATCCCGGTGCCGGTGGCCACGCTGCTGCCGGCCAGGAAGCCCAGGGCCGGGTTCACCCCCACCAGGCACAGGTAGAGGTCGGCGGGCAGGGCCTCCCCGCCGCCCAGGTGGACCCGCAGTTCGCCGGCTTCCAGGGTGATGGCCTCGGGCAGGGTGTTGACCCGGATGCGCACCCCCTTGGCTTCGCACCACCGGCGGATCATGCCGCTGGCGGCGGGGTTCATCATCCGCGACACCATGCGTCCGCTGCGCACCAGGATGGTCAGGTCCACGCCCAAGGACACCAGCCCCTGCATGATGATGCAGCCCACGAACCCGGCGCCCATCTGCACCACCCGCATGCCGGGCCTGGCGTGCTCCAGCAGGAACCGGGCGTCCTCCAGGGTCCAGCAGGTGTGGACTCCGGGCAGGTCGATGCCGGGGATCTTCTGCAGGGCCGGGGTGGAGCCGGTGGCCACCAGCAGGCGGTCGTAGGGCAGGGTGCCGCCGTCGGCCAGGCGCACGATGCGGGCCTGGGGGTCCACCGAGGTGGCCCGCCCGCCCAGGACCTGGATCCCCAGGCGCCCATAGTGGGCCGGGTCCGGGCGGATGTGGGTGCCGCGCTCCTGGATCCGGCCGGACAGCAGGTAGGGAATGGCCATGCGGGCGTAGGGTTCGCCCGCCTCCCCGCGGAGGAGGGTGATCTCCCCCGCGGGATCGGTCCGGACAAGGGTTTCCGCCGCGGCCACGCCGGCGGGGCCCGCGCCGATGATGAGGTATTTCATGGGACAAGGCCCAGACGGGCGTTGGTTTCCGGGGTGGGCACCCCTTCGGGGGTCCAGCCGCGCACCTGGTAGTACTCCGGAAGCATCCTGGCCAGTTCGGCCACCTTGCCCTGCTGCGGTCCGGTCTTTGCCGGCTCGGTGAGGATGCGCCTGGGCAGGGTGTCGTCCTTGGCGGTGAACCCGGCGGCCAGGTTGAAGCGGCGCTCCAGGTTCCAGATCCGCTCGCCGGCTGCCATCAATGTGGGCATGGACCAGTCGCCGCCGCAGGCGGCCTGGATCTGGGGCTGGATGTCGTCGGCGGACCAGGCGAAGGTGGTGAACAGGCAGATGCCGGCGGAGTCCACCACCGCGGTGAGGTCCTGGAATGCCTTGAGCATGGGGGCCTTGCCCTCGGTGGCGGCCGGGTCCATCTTCACCGGGATGCCCAGCACCTCGGGGGAGACCATGTAGCCGCGCACATGGCAGGCGCCGCGGTTGGAGGTGGCGTACTCCAGGGCCATGCCCTGCAGCCCGCGGCCGTCATAGGCGGGAAATTCCAGGCCCTTGACGCTCATGGACAGCTCCGGCCGGCCGTACTTGGCGCACAGCCGTTTGGAGCCCAGCCCGATGACCTGGCCGAAGCCTTCGCCCCGGGCGGCGAGCTCGCTCAGCTTCACCAGCGCCTCGGCCGAGCCGAAGGGCAGCTCCATCCCGGCCTCTTCCCGGGTGATCAGGCCTTGTTCGTAGAGTTCCATGGCCGCGCCGATGGTGGAGCCCAGGGTGATGGGGTCCATGCCGTCCTCGTTGCAGAGGAAGTTCACGTAGGTGAGGGCTTCCAGGTCGTTGATGCCGCAGGCGGCGCCCAGGGCCCAGGCCGCCTCGTACTCCACCCCGCCCGAAGCCCCCTGGTACTCGGGCTTGCCCTTGATGGAGAAGTGGCCGGGATCCATCTTTGAGATGCGGCCGCAGGCGATGGTGCAGCCGAAGCAGCCGATGTGGCTGATCAGGTTGGTCTTGCCGTCGGTGGCCCTGGGCTCCTTCATGGCCTCGCCGGAGATGGCCCGGGCGCCCTCGAACTGGACCTGGCTGGCGTTGCGGGTGGGCAGGGCGCCCACCTCGTTGATGACGTTCATGAGCACCTGGGTGCCGTAGGCGGGGAGGCCCTGGCCGGTCACCGGGTTGGCCGCGAGCACGGCCTTGCCCTTGTCCACGGCAGCGAAAAAGGCCTCGGGGTCGGCCGGCGCATAGGCATCGGTGCGGGTGCCGCGCACGGCGAAGGCCTTGAGGTTCTTGGCGCCCATCACCGCGCCCACCCCGGACCTGCCGGCGGCCCGGTGCAGATCGTTGACGATGGCGGCGAACAGCACGCCGCTCTCTCCCGCCCGGCCGATGCTGCTCACACGCATGAGGGGATCCTGGTGGGTGGTCTTGATGGTCTCCTCGGTCTCCCACACCGTCTTGCCCCAGAGGTGGCCGGCGTCCAGCAGGGTGGCCTGGTCGTCCTCCAGCAGCAGGTACACCGGCTTCGGGGAGCGTCCCTCGAAGATGACCATGTCCCAGCCGGCGAACTTCAGCTCCGCGCCGAAGAAGCCGCCGGAATTGGAGCAGGCGATGGCACCGGTGAGGGGGCCCTTGGTGATCACCGAGTAGCGGCCGCCGGTGGAGGCGGCGGTCCCGGTGAGCGGGCCGGTGGCGAAGATCAGCTTGTTGTCGGGGCTGAGCGGATCCACCTTGGGGTCGATCTCCTCGGCCAGGTACTTGGTGGCCAGGCCGCGCTGGCCCAGGTACTGGGCGGCCCATTCCAGGTTGAGGGGCTCGGCGGAGCAGGTGCCGGCCGTGAGGTTCACCCGCAGGATCTTCTTGGTGTAGGACATGGTCGCCTCCCTCAAACCGTCGCCGGATTCGTGTCAGTCTTCTCGGCCCACTGCCGCATCCTGCCCAGGCCGGTCCAGTCGGCGTCCACATAGGTGATGGCGCCGGTGGGGCAGGCCTTGGCGCAGGCCGGATCGCCCGCGCACAGATCGCACTTCTGGACCTTGCCGGTCTTGGCCATGTAGTTCACGGTCCCGAACGGACAGGCGACGGTGCAGACCTTGCAGCCCACGCAGAGGTCCTCCAGCACCACCTTGGCGCCGGTCTTGGGGTCGCGCACGATGGCTTCCACCGGGCAGGCGTGGAGGCACCAGGCTTCGTCGCACTGGGTGCAGGTGTACGGCACCTTGCGCCCTTCCCGCTCGAACGAGAAGATCTTGATCCGGGACCTGCTGGTGTTGAAGGTCTTGTGGTGCTGGTAGGCGCAGGCCATCTCGCACTGGAGGCAGCCCGTGCACTTGTTGGGATCCAGCTTCAGGGATTTATGCATTGGCCAGTCTCCTTGGATGGAAAAAGAGCGGGTTCAAGTTGGGAATGGCCCCAATATGTCGCACCGGCTATGGGAACGCCATCACAATTAATAAAAATAAATATTGCAACATATATATGTAGTGCGATATATTTTAATGGCTATTCCGGTGGGTGCGTGGTGAGGACGTCCAATGAAATGGTTAACGAAAACCCTTATGAATCGCTGTATTTATAGGATTATTGCGGTCGAAAATTAATGGGAGAGAAATTCGCATAATCATGCCGGGTGGTGCTGGCATGGGGACTGGCGGGCGGCTTGGGATTGGGCGCTCTCCGCGCCAGCACGAATACGAAATCCGGATCCAGGAGATCCTGAAGTCCTCGGTCAAGGTCGCTTGAGCAGCTCGGTCGCGATTTCCCGGGCCAGGGCCGCCATGATGCGGCTGTGGGCCGCGGCCAGGGCGTCCCCTCCGGGGCCGGAGAGCGCTTCCTGGAGCACCGTCCTGCGCACCAGGATGGCCTGCGCCACCCCGGGCCGGGAGAGAATCCAGACCGCCTCCAGGGTGAGCGGACCGGACTGGGCGTCGCAACTCAGGATCCCGACGCCCACCTGGTAGGCCGCCCTCACCCGGTCGCCGTAGGGGTAAGGCACCACGGCGTCGCTGCCCAGGAGCAGTCCCAGGTCCTGCACCAGCACCCGCTGCATGTCCTGGTCCAGGGGGTTGCCCCAGCGCTGGGCCTCGGTGAGCCCCAGCGCGGAGCCCTGGGCCACCACCATCTGCGGCCGCTGGAGCAGCCCCGGCAGCCGCACCGGCATCACTTCCACCGCGAGCCCGCTGCGGGCCGGGGCGGCCCCTTCGAGCTGGAGCGGCTGGAGGGTGTGGTACACCACCGGCGCGGAGGTGGAGGACCCCAGGCAGCCCAGAGTGGCGGCGAGGCCCAGGAGGGGCAGGAGCTTTGGGATCATGGTTTCTTTCCCTTGCCGAAGATCATGGATTCCGGATGGCGTTCCAGGGTGTCCGCCAGGTTGCGCAGGGCCCGGGCCGCCTGGGTGAATTCGTCCAGGGCCTGGTGCAGGTCGCCCTGGACGGGCGATCCGGAGCCCAGGGCCTTCTCCAGGGCGGCCAGGGTGGTCTGGGCCTGGACCAGAGTGGCCTTGGCCTGGGGCGCCGTCTCGGTGTCCAGGCGGGCCATGAGGGCCTTGGTCTGCTGCAGGGTCTCGCGCAGGGCCGGGAAGGTGGCGCGCAGCTCGCCGGCCAGTTCCTCCAGGGGCAGCTTCTGCAGCCGCTCGGCCACCCGGGCCAGGTTCTCCACCAGGGCGCCCATGGTGGAGGGCATGGTGGGAATTTCAAAGTAGCTGCCGCTCCGGGCGAGGGTCCGGACCGGGGCCTGGGGGAAGAAGCCCAGGTCCACGAACAGGTTGCCGGTGAGCAGAGAGCCTGTCTTGAACTGGGCCCGGAACCCCTTGCGCACCATCCGGGCCATGAGCAGGTCGAAGGGCTCGCCATTGCGCTCCTTGAAGGCGAACCGCTCCGGCTCCAGGGCTATGAGCACCGGGATCCGGCCTTCCATCTCCCTGCTCTGGAACTCCAGCCTGAAGTCCACCACTTCGCCCACCTTCATGCCCCGGAACTCCACCGGCGCCCCCCGCGTCAGGCCGCGCACGGACTCGTCGAAATACAGGACGAAGAGGTGGCGGTCCAGGTAGACCTCTTCGTAGGCCTTGTCGTGGGTGGAGAACAGGGTAAAGGGCTGGCTGGTCGGCGCCAGGTCGGCGTCGAGGCTCACCGGGTTCTCGAAGGCCACGCCGCCCATGAACAGCTGGACCAGGGAATCGGAGCGCAGCTTCAGGCCGTTGGCGTCGACGCTCAGGTCCACCCCGCCGGCGTCCCAGAACCGGGTGTTGCGGTGGACCAGCTTGTGGTACGGCGCGTTGATCTGGACCTTGATCAGCACCGACTGCCCGTCCGGCTCCAGGTCGAAGCCCTCCACTTCGCCCACGCGGATCTGGCGGAAGGTCACCGGAGACCCGACGTTCAGGGAGCCCAGCTTCTCGGCCCGCAGCTCCACCAGCGCGCCCGGCGTGGTGGGGGTGATGATGGGGGCGGTCTCGAGCCCCTTGAAATCCCGCTGCGTCTTGCCCAGCGGCCCGGGGTCCATGCCGATGTAGGCCCCGGCCAGCAGGGTGCCCAGGCCCGAGATCCCGGTGCTGCCGATGCGGGCCCGCACCACCCAGAACCGGGTGTTCTCCGAGAGGTGGGCGTCCACTTCCCGCTTCAGTTCGGCGGTGACCACCACATGGCTGAAATCGGGGCTCAGGTTGATGGCCGTGACCCGGCCCACCTCCACGTCCTTGTGTTTGATGCGGGTCTGGCCGGCTTCCAGCCCTTCGGCGTTCTGGAAGGTGATGCGGATGGTGGGGCCGTGCTCGGTGTAGGCCTTCAGGGCGATCCAGCAGCCGATCGCCGCCGCCACCAGCGGGATGAGCCAGACCAGGGACGGCCGGCGCCGGCGTTCGGCGGGCTTGGGCAGTTCCTCCATCGGCTCGGGGTCGCGCAGGGGCTCATCCATTTCCAGGCTCCAATATGACTGAGGGGGGACCGCCCGCTCCCGTTGGTCGCTCTTCGTCCCCCCTCAGACTCCCCCGCTCCATGCCCGGGCGGAGCCCGGGCATGGAGTCCATCGCATCCCAGACCAGCCTGGGATCGAAACTGCGGACGGCCATGATGGTGGCCACCACCATCGTGGCGAAGGCCATGGCGCCCGGTCTGGGCACGACCGAGGACATGCTGCCCATCTGCAGCATGGCCACCATGATGGAGATGGCGTAGATGTCCACCATGGACCACCGGCCCACCCCCTCGGTGAGCCGGTAGAGCCCGGCGCGCCGCCGGGGCCGCCAGCGGGACCGGAACCGGATCGAGAGCAGCAGGTAGCTGATGACGACGAACTTCACCACCGGAACCAGCACGCTGGCGACGAAGATCAGCAGCGCCAGGGGCCAGGAGCCGGTCCGGAGGAAGTAGATGACGCCGCTGAGGATGGTGTCCTCATGCGCCCGCCCCAGTTGGACCACGTGGGTCACCGGCAGCACGTTGGCGGGGATGTAGAGGAGGGCGGAGGCGATCAGCAGGGCCCAGGTGCGGGTGGCGCTGTCCGGTTTCCGGCTGTGCAGGGTCGCGCCGCAACGGGCGCAGGGGGCCCGCTGGGCGAGGGGGGCCACCAGCCCGCAGGCGGGGCACGCCTGCAGCCCGGCCCGGCGCGCGGTGAGGCCGCCGGACGCCTGGGGCGGCGCGGCCTCGGGCACCCCCGCGGCCTCCCACACCGTCCGGGGCTCCAGGGACGACATGGCCAGCGCGGCCGCCACCAGGAATCCGCCCAGGGCGTAGAGTGCCAGCCCCGGCTTCACGGTGGTCATGCCGGCCAGCTTGGTGTAGGACACCATGACCCCGAGCACGAACACCTCGGTCATGCCCCAGCTGCGGAATTCCTCCAGGATGCGGAAGGCCCGGGCGATCCAGGCCCGCCGCCGCCCGCGGGCGAGCTGCAGCAGCACCACCACCATGCCGACCAGGTGCACCAGCGGCCCCAGGATCACGGTGGTGAGCAGGGTCGCCGACAGCCAGGGCCAGCCCAGGGTGGCCAGGATCTGCACGCACCCCGGGATCGAGGCCTCCCGCATGTTCCCGTGCAGGCGCAAGGTCATCAGCGGGAAGGCGTTGGCCAGGCAGAACAGGATGAGCGCGGTGACGTAGAGGGCCAGGGCCGTGTCCAGGGTGGCGGGCCGGCCCCGCCCCAGCACCGCGCCGCAGCGGACGCAGAGCTGCATGGTCCTCCTGGCCGGCGCGGCGGCCCGATGCAGCAGGTCGCAATCGGGACAGGCCAGCATGAGAGCAGTCTTCGCCACGCAATACCCCGAAAGGAGCCAGTAAATATGATCCAATCTAGCCCTCTTCCGGTTTATGGGCAATCGCCCGGCGGTGCATAATGGTGTTTTGCTTCGGGAGTCCCATCATGCGTTTCAGAGCATGCCTTCTTGCAGTCACGGCCCTGGCGGCCCTTTCCGCGGCGCCCAAGCCCCTGGTGACCTTCACCACCAGCCTCGGCAGCTTCACGGTGGAACTGGACCCGGAGGCGGCGCCCAGGACCACGGCCAACTTCCTTGACTACGTCGAGGCCGGCCAGTACAAGGGCACCACGTTCCACCGGGTCATCTCCAGGTTCATGATCCAGGGCGGCGGCATGACCGCGGACGGCCAGGAGAAAGCCACCAAGGCGCCCATCCCCAACGAGGCCCCGGCGGCCTCGGCCAAGGGTCTGAAGAACGTCCGCGGTTCCATCGCCATGGCCCGCACCTCCGCCCCCCACAGCGCCACCGCCCAGTTCTTCGTGAACGTGGTGGACAACGCCTTCCTGGACTACCCGGGCCAGGACGGCTGGGGCTACTGCGTGTTCGGCAAGGTGGTGAAGGGCATGGACACCGTCGACAAGATCAAGGACGTGCCCACCTACCCCGGCGACCGGCCCCAGACCCCGGTAGTCATCACCGACGCCAAGGTGGTCGGCGGCACCAAGGCGACCAAGTAGCTGCTAGAGATAGCTGCGGACCCCCACCAGGTGCCCGCGATAGTAGGCGTTGAGCCTTTCCCTGCTGATCTTCCGGCCGTGCTTGGGGGCATGGATGAAGCTGTCCCCGCCCACGAAGATGGCCACGTGGGACACCGTGCCGGCGTGGTTGGTGGTGAAGAACAGCAGGTCGCCCTTGCGGGCCTCCTCCAGGGTCACCGGGGTGCCCCGGACGAACTGTTCCCGGGACGAGCGCGGCAGCTGGAGGCCGTTGAGCCGGTAGACGGCCATGGTCAGCCCGCTGCAGTCGAAGCCGGCGCCGGTGGTCCCGCCCCACAGGTAGGGCACGCCCAGGTAGTTGTTGGCGGTGGCCACCAGGCTGGCCCGGGTGCCGCTTTCGTCCTGGGCCCCGGCGCCCAGGGGCGGCGGCTCGGGGGCGACGATGTAGAACGCCTCGATCACCTCCGCGGCGCGCAGGGACTCGGCCCGGGCCTGGGCCGCCTCCCGGGTGGGGAAGTCGCCGAAGCGCACCCGGTACAGCCGGTGCGGGGCCCCTTCGGGCGCCGACGCGTAGTAGACCGCGTTCAGCCCCAGGGCCTGCAGCCGCTCCGCCAGCCGCGCGGCGTTTTCGGGCTGGGCGAACGCCCCGGCCTGGATGGTGAAGCCCAGCCGGGGAATGGCCGAGGCCAGGGGCGCCGCGGGACTGGGGCGGGTGACGGGGCCCCGGGAGCAGCCGCCCAGGACCAGCAGCAACGCGAAACACCCTGGGAGCATGCGGGCATGTCCAGGGATGGGATGCGCCATTGCGTTCGCCTCAGACGGGTTCGAGGCGATTCTAGCACCTAGGGATCCATTCTGAACCCAGCGTCCGTGCTGGGCACACTGCAGTTTGGACTTTTCGTCCGGTCCAATCATTCCCTGCCGGTGGCTCCGGAATCGTTCGTTCCGGTCCCCCGGGCTCGCGCCGACCCATTTCGGGTCCCCCGGCCAAGCGCCGACCCACACTTTCGCTTCGAACTTTCCGTCCTCGCAAGCTGCGGGCGGAAAGTCCGAAGCGTTTGCCATCCTCCAAACGGCTGAACACCCCGTGATACGGCCTGTTCAAAGCCGTGCTGTTTCTACCGGCGCATGAATCGCTGG
>PLUC01000032.1 GCA_003165415.1 Holophagaceae bacterium | reverse complement strand
TGTCACTGGAGGCGTCTGCCACATAAGGTCGGCGACAACCATTTTGAAGTGGATATGCGCGGCTGGGTCTGCCCCTTCCCGAAGTACGCGGTGACCGGCCTGATGGCGAAACTGCCGGCCCACGGCCAGCTGGACCTCCTGGTGGACTGCCCCTCGGCCCCGGACGACGTGCCCAAGGTGGCCCAGGCCGCCGGCTGCGCCGGGACGACCACAGAGACACTGGGCGCGGGGGAGTGGCGCATCGCCATCCGGACCTGAAGGCCGGACCAGTCCGAGCGTATCGGCGGCACGACCCTCCAGACCTCCCTGGGCTACGCCCAGGGACCCCCGCCTTCGGCGGGGGCCAGGGGTTTCCACGCGGGAATGGGCCGGAATGGTTCCGTTGCTGCCCATGGCCTTCGCTAGAATCGGACCATCAGGGATGCCTGGACGGTCCCGGAGAAGGAATAGCTCACCGGGAACCCTGCGACCGTGAGGTCCACATCGTGGTAGCGGATGTCCCGATAGAGGAGTTCCAGGCCGATGTGCCTGGTGAAATCGAAGCCCAGGCCGGCCTCCGGGTAGGCGGTCCATTTCCGCACGGTCGCGGTGGTGGAAGCCGCGGCCGTGGCTGCCGTGACCTCCAGGGAGACCCTGGCCACGCCCAGGCCCGCCAGGAGATAGAAGCCTTGTCCGGACTGTTTCCCGGGGAAATAGTTGTAGTCCACGCCCAGGGAGGGGATGTTGGCGGTGGCGTCAACGCGGACCGAGGACACCGTTTTCGAATCGGTGGCATGGAGGAAATCCACCCTGGGCACGATGGCGTTGCCATTGCCCTGGTCCGACGAGGTCTGGAGGCCTACCCCATACCCGCCGGCAAACAAGGAAACTCCGGTCATGGCAGTGCAGGCAATTGCGAAGATTCGATTCATGGTGTTTCCCCTTCGCCCATTAGTAATAAATTGCATACAAGGTAACGTTTGCATTACTTATCTGGAGCGTGGTGGCGTAGGCCGGAGCGAGGAAATAGGTTGATCCACCCCCGTTGGCCTGAGTCGCCCAGTAATTCCAGAAGGGCGTATAACCGGGTCCCGAGAGGGATCCTCCCCGCTGGAGGGTGGCCGTCTGCCCCGGCATGTAGTTGTTGCTGTCGACGGGGACGGTCCCGGTGCCTCCGTTGCTGTTGTAGGTCACGGTGTAGGTCGTGCCCGAATACCAGATGGCATAAAGGGATACGTTGGCCTCAATGTAGGGGATGTACTGGCCCGGGAAATAGGTCGACCCGCTTCCATCCGCCTCCGTGTTCCAGCCGACGAAGGTATTCCCGGATTTCGCCAGGCTGCCTGAATTTGCGAGCACGAGAGGGGACGATTCCCAGTAGTAGGTGGTCAAGTCCACCGGTTGGGTTCCGGAGGTGTTGGTGTTGCCGTAATAAGTCACGGTGTAGGGCGTGGTGGTCCACTGCCCATACAGGACGACGTTGGCCGGCCCCATGGTGAACGTCGCCGCCGCGGCATAGGCCGTCCCGCTGCCGTTGGCCGCGGTATTCCAGCCGGCGAAGGTGAAGCCGTCGTAGATGAAGGAGCCGATTCCCTTGACCGTGACCGTCTGCCCCTGCAGGTAGCTGTTCGGGTCCGTAGGCGTCGGACCACTGTAAGGGTTTCCGTCCGTATCGACATTGGTCTGATAGGTCACGGTGTAGGTCGTGCTGGAAGTCCACAGGGCATACAGGGTGGCATTGGCCGAGCCCATGGTGAAGGTCTGCCCCGGTGCGTAGGTCGTGCCGCTGCCGTCGACCTGGGTGTTCCAGCCGGCGAAGGAAAACCCCGAATCCACGAGGCTGCCGGTATTGCCGAGGACCGTGACCGTCTGCCCCGGCTGGTAGCCGTTGGGATCCACCGGCACGGCGCCGCCGGTATTGCCGTCGCCGTTGTAGATGACCGACAGGGCGGAGGCCGGCGTTCCAGCTCCGACCCGGGTCGAACTCAGCGGGTCCAGAGCACCACCTCCCACCCCTCCCGCGCAGGAGAGGAGCAGGAAGGAGGTGCTGATAAGGATGAACAGAAGATTCAATGAGCTTTTCACCTTGCTTCCCTCCGGGGTTTTTCCATTCGTTTGGCTTGCCCTTGAACCTGGTCGCTCCTGGACGCATACCTCCCATCGGGTAGGAGGAGGTTGTCTGGAACCACGGATGCCTCCCCCTCCGGGGATGCGCTCGTGACGTTGCTGCTTTACCTGTTGACGACTGGAACAGGAATGCGAGAATCACTGTTGGTGCGTGGACGGAGTTGGAAATTTCATCTAATCGGGAGAGGTGATGCTTGAATTTGTGAAAAGCAGTTTATAGCCATCTGATCAAAAATTCTTATTTATTTTTCAAAATTCTGGACTGAACCAGAACCCTTGTGGCTCGGATCAGTACCAGCCCTCAAGCCAAGCCTGGACGCCTGGAACCTCCGCCCGGGGGCCGGCACTCGAATGTCAGCAGGAACAAGGAGATCCATTGAAATTGCGAACCAAGCCCCCCATGGATTCCAGAACTCCTGACATACCCCCCCTGGAACTGAGTGCTGACGCGGGTTTTCTGGAAGGGGGGTGCGGACCTTAGTATGTCCGCTGGGGGGTGGACGGTTAGCTCCTCCAGCCCCAAGATATTGGCATGGGACCCTCCCGTGATGCCCTGACGCCCAGTCCTCCGCCACTTGCTGGCCGGGACTATCCCCGGATCTACCGCGAATTCGTCGCGATGTTCCCGGACCAGGACGCCTGCCTTGCCTATCTTGAGACACTTCGGTGGCCGGACGGATTTACTTGCCCAGCGTGCGGTGCAAAGGACGAACCATGGCGCCAGAGCAGAGGGCGCCTTGTTTGCCCAGTGTGCCGCCACCAGGGCACTGCCACTGCAGGGACGATCCTCGACAAGACGCGGACGCCGCTGACCACCTGGTTTGAAGCAGCTTGGCACCAGACCACTGCCAAGAATGGTCTCTCAGCAAAAACGCTGGAACGAACCCTTGGGGTCCGGTATCGCGTGGCTTGGACGATGCTGCAGAGGTTCAGGATCGCTATGGTCCGCGCTGAACGGACCCGCCTTTCAGGCGTCGTAGAAGTCGACGAGGCCTTTGTTGGAGGCACCAAGCCAGGCGGTAAGAAAATCGGTATAACGGGGCGAGGAGTGGACAAGAGGATAGTGGTGATCGCCGTCGAGGTGCTGGAACCCAAGGGCTTCGGGCGCATCCGATTGCGGTATGTGGCAGACGCCTCCAGTGACA
>PLUC01000073.1 GCA_003165415.1 Holophagaceae bacterium | reverse complement strand
GGCTCCCGGCGGAAGGCCGGACCCCGCTGCTGATCCAGGCCAAGGTGCCCCTGGCGGACCGGGACGCCCTGGTGCCCGGTTTCATGGCGGCCCTGGCGCGCCTGCGCGATAAGGGGTTCTCCCCGGAGGACCTGGCCTGCGCCCTCATCCAGTGGAAGGCCGAGAACAGCGCCCTGCCGCTCCATCCCGTGGCCCTGCTGCGGGGGATGGCCGAGGGGCGGCTGGACCCCGGCCTGGCCCGGTCGGTGGAGCAGGTGACCCTGAAGGAGATCGACCAGGCCCTCCAGGCATGGCTGGCCCCCGACCGGCTCCGCTTCCTGCTCCTGGGCGCGGACGCCCCGTTGCTCCAGGCCGCCGAGAAGGCCGGGTTGAAACCATCGACCATTCTGGGACAGAACTAAATATTTATAACGCCCAGGCTGGACAGCAGGATCACCAGGATCAGGAACGGTGTGAGGAACTTGAGGATTCCGAACACCAGCCGGCCGTGCCAGGGTTCGCTGGCATAGCCCTTGTTCATCTCCGCCGCGAAATCCTTCCGGGACAGGGCCCAGCCGCCGAGGATGGCGATGGCCAGGCCGCCCAACGGCAGCAGCACGTTGGAGGACATGAAGTCGAACAGGTCGAAGAAGTTCTTGCCGAAGATCTTCACCTCGGCCAGCAGCGGGTTCTGGGACAGGGTCGCGGGGATGCCCAGGGCGAACATCAGCCCGCCGGTGAGGAGCGCGGCGCCGCGCCGGCCCAGGTGGCCCTGCTCGATGATCCAGGCCACGGGCACCTCCAGGATGCTGACCATGGCGCCGATGGTGGCGATGGCGGTGAGCACGAAGAACATCGAAGTGAACAGGCCGCCCAGGGGCATCCGGCTGAAGATCAGCGGGATGGTGTTGAACAGCAGGCCGGGGCCGCCGGCGGGCTTGCCGCCGAAGGCGAACACCGCCGGGAAGATGGCCAGGCCCGCCAGGAGGGACACCGCGGTGTCGGCCAGGGCCACCCGGGTGGCGGTGGGCACGATCCGGGTTTCATCGGGCAGGTAGGAGCCGTAGGTGGTCATGGTGCCCATGCCCAGGGACAGCTTGAAGAAGGCCAGCCCCAGGGCATAGAGCACGATGGCGGCGGTGAGCTTGGACAGGTCGGGCCGGAACAGGTAGGCCACGCCGGCCCCGGCCCCGGGCAGGGTCAGGGCCCGGATGTCGCAGACGATGAGCAGGATGAACAGCAGCGGCATGAGGGTCTTGGTGACCTTCTCGATGCCCTTGGAGATGCCGGCGGCGATGATGCCGGTGGTGAGCGCCAGCACCGCCGCCTGCCACAGCAGCGGCTCCCAGGTGCCACCGGCCAGGGCGCCGAAGGTCCTGCCGTCCAGGGCCGTTCCGCACAGGAAGGCGCCGAACGACTTGAACACGTAGGCGAATACCCAGCCGGCGACGTCGGTATAGAAGGCCATGATCAGGAAGGCCGCGGTCACCCCGGCCACGCCGACCCCGGCCCAGAACCGCTGGCCGGGGATCACCGTGCCGTAGGCCCGCACCGCGCTGGCCCGCATCTTCCGGCCGATGGTGAGCTCCACCACCAGGATGGGGATGCCGACGAAGGCGATGGCCAGCAGGTAGACCAGAACGAAGGCCGCGCCGCCGTTGGAGCCGGTGAGGTAGGGGAACTTCCAGATGTTGCCCAGGCCGATGGCGGAGCCCAGGGTGGCGGCGAAGGCGCCGAGGGTGGAGGCGAAGGCGTCCCGGCTTTTCGGGGCGGAAACGGACATGGAGACTCCCTGCCAAGGATCTGCTCTGTAAATATACGGAATAAAATAATAATATCAGCCTGGATAGCGCCCCGGAATCTTCAGCCCCAGGGTTTCCGGCAGGCCCAGGGCCAGGTTCATGCTCTGCACCGCCTGGGAGGCCATGCCCTTGCCCAGGTTGTCGATGGCGGCCAGCACCACCCCGCTGCCGTCCCGGGCGGCGACGCTCACATCGGCGAAGGCGCTGCCGGCCACGGCGCCCACCCGGGGCGAATCCGCCACCAGCCGGACCAGGGGGGCGTCCCGGAACACGTCCTTGGCCCGGGCCAGGAGGCCGGCCTGGTCGAGGCCGCCATTGGGCATCTGGGGCAGGGGGAACTGCAGGGAACAGAAGATGCCCCGGACCATGGGCGCGCTCTGGGGCACGAAGGCCAGCCGGCCCTGGATGCCCATGGCCGCCATGCCCGCCTCCACTTCGGCCAGGTGCTGGTGGTTGAGCACCTTGTAGGCCTTGAAATCGGCGAAGCGCAGGGGGTGGTGGGTGCCGAGGGCGGGGCTGGCTCCGCTGCCGCTGGAGCCGGTGGCGGCGGCCACGGCCATCCAGCCGATGTTGAGGCCCTTCAGGGGCAGCAGGGCCAGCTGGAGGGCGGTGGCGAAGCAGCCGGGGGAGGCGATGCGCCGGGCGCCGGGGAGCTGGGCCCGGTTCCACTCCGGCAGGCCGTAGACGAACCGGCTCAGGTGCTCGGGGCAGGGGTGGGTGCCGCCGTAGGCCTTGGCGAACACCTGGGGATCCTTCAGCCGGAAATCGCCGCTCAGGTCCACCAGCAGCAGACGGTCCTGGATGCCCGCCCGCGCCCAGGCCGCTTCCAGTTCGGGCAGGCGCTGGGCCAGCTCGCCGTGGGGCAGGGCGGCAAATACAATGGGCTGGTCCACGCCGGTGAAGTCGCTCCAGAGGATGTCCTCCTCGAAGCAGCCGTCAACGATGCCGTTCAGGTTGGGGTGGGCGGCCCAGAACGGCTTGCCGGCCAGGGCCCGTGCCGTTCCGCGGATGGAGCCCACGGCGGGGTGGGTGGAGAGCCAGCGCAGCAGTTCGCCCCCGCCGTAGCCGGAGGCGCCTAGGATGACGACGGAATTCAAGATCATACCCCCATGCTTGTGCGGACCTTGGCCAGCACCAGCTCGCCCAGCTCCTTAGGATTGTTGCGGGCGTTCCAGGCCGGCAGGCCCAGGGATTCCACGAAGCGGATCCCCACCCGGTTGTCGGTGGCGGGCCCGGCCACCACGTCCACGTCCAGGCCGAAGGCCTGCTTCAGATGGCGCACGCCCCCCACCACGCCCACCGGATCGTTGGCGCACAGCACCATGGCCGCGCCCCAGCGCACCAGGTCCGGGTCGGAGAGCACGGCCTGGACTCCGTACTCGCCCAGGATGCCGTCGCCGGTTTCGGCCACGATCACGTTCACGCCCCGGGCGGCCAGCTCGGTGAAGATGACCCGGGCGGCCGCCACCGCCGTGTCCGGCCCGGTGCAGGCCACCCCGGCGTCGGTGAAGTCGATGATGGCGTCGGCGCCATAGTCCTGCATGGCCAGGATGTCCCGCATGAGGCTGACCCCGGTGAGCTTGGCCCCGCCCACCGAGAACCCGGCCTGGGACAGGGCCCGGATCAGGGCGCAGGCGGCCAGGGTCTTGCCCGAGTTCATGCAGGTTCCGGCCACGAACACCACCGGCACCGGGGCGCTGGCCGGCTTGCCCTGCAGGGCCGAGGACTGGATGAACGCGGGCTGGCCCAGGCGGTTGCCGAACTGGGGGAAGACCAGGACCTGACCCAGCACTTCCACCTCGAACGGGGCGCCCACCCCCGGGTTGTGGGACACGCAGTGGCCCATGACCCCGCCCAGGTTGAGCAGGTGCAGCCGGTCGCCGGACGCCACCGCCGTGGGCAGGACGCCCTCGTAGCCCTGGAGGGCATTGCGGTGGCCCAGGGCGCCCACCACGATGTCGCCGTCGTGGAGCGCGCTCATGCGCCCATGGACGTCCTCAAGCTGGTTGTAGACCGCCTTCTCGCCGTGGATGCGCCCGGCGATCACGGCGCCCTCCCGGGCCTCCACCTCGGGGCTGAGGGTGACCCAGCGGCCGAGGCTGAGGTTGCGGGTGATGGAGGCGATCTTGTCGAGGTGGATGCGCATCGCTACGGCTGCTCCGGGCGCGCCTTGAGCGCGACCATCTGGGGCACGCCGAAGATCTTGGCGAAGCCCGCGGCCTCGGGGCCCGACCACAGCCGGGTGCTCTCGCCATAGCTGGCCATCTCCGGGCGCACCAGGGCGTAGAGAGAACGCACCCCCTCCACGTGGAAGCCCAGCGGGTGCAGCTGCAGGCGCACGTCGCCGGTGACCGTGGTCTGGCTGGAATCCAGGAACGCCTCCAGGTCCCGGCAGAGCGGGTCGAAGAAGTGCCCCTCGTGCAGCATGCTGCCGTAGAGGTTGCCCAGGGATTCCTTCCAGAACGTCTGCTTGCCGGTGAGCACCAGCTTCTCCAGCTCCCGGTGGGCGGCGATGAGGATGTGCGCGGCCGGGGCCTCGAACCCCACCCGGCCCTTGATGCCCATGATGGTGTCGCCCAGGTGGATGCCGCGGCCGATGCCGAACGGCAGGCCCATCTCGTTCAGGGCCTGGACCAGGGCCACCGGGGCCATGGACTTGCCGTCCAGGGCGCAGGGCACGCCCCGTGCGAAGCTGATTTCCAGGGTCTGGGGCGGGCGCATGGGGTCCACCTCGCCGCCGGGGTAGGCCGCGGCCGGCAGGTGCTGCCAGGGGTCCAGGGTCTCCTTGCCGCCGACGCTGGTGCCCCACATGCCCTCGTTGATGCTGTAGGACTCCAGCTTCTCCGGGAACTCGAAGCCCCGGGCGGCCAGGTAGGCCCGCTCCTCGGCCCGGCTCGGGGCCAGCTCGCGGATGGGGGCGATGAGCGCCATTTCCGGCGCCAGGGCCCGGAACGCCACGTCGAAGCGCACCTGGTCGTTGCCGGCGCCGGTGGAGCCGTGCACCAGGGCGGTGGCGCCGATTTCCTTGGCGTGGGCCACCACGCGCCGGGCCTGGCACACCCGCTCGGCGCTCACCGACAGCGGATAGAGCCCGCCCCGGAGCACGTTGCCGGCGATGAGGTGGCGCAGGTACTGGTCGAACAGTTCGCCGCGGGCGTCCACGGTGGTGTGCGAGGCGGCGCCCAGGGCCAGGGCCTGGGTGTGGATCCGCTCCAGTTCCGCCGGGGAGAAGCCGCCGGTGTCCACGGTGACGGTGTGGGTCTCGTGCCCCTGGCTGTTGAGCCAGAGCACGCAGTAGGAGGTGTCGAGGCCCCCGGAAAAGGCGAGCAGCGCTTTGTGTTTCATCAGAGACTCCAGGCGAAAAGTTGTTCGGTGGTGCGTTGGATCATGTCCCTGCGCCCCTCGGTCCAGGCCGTGGAAGCGGCCAGGGCGGCGGCGCCGGCCTCCAGCTCCAGCCCGGCCAGGGGCGGGGTCGGGTCCGGGACGAAGGTGCCGTCTTTGAGCTGCTCGGCCACCCGCCGGTAGGCGTCCCGGAAGGTCATGCCTCCGGCGGCCAGCCGGGAGGCTTCCTTGGCGGCGTACAGTTCCTGGGTGCAGGCGGCCGCGCAGGCCGGTTTCTGGATCTCCAGGCCCGGCAGCAGGTGGGCGAACACCCGGAACAGCTCCTCGCCCTTGGCCAGGATCTCCAGGAAGGGCGCCTTGAAGAGCTGCTGGTCCCGGTTGTAGCTGGAGGGCAGGCCCCCGGCCAGGTGCGCCAGCAGCCCGGCCAGGCCGCGCAGCTCCCGGCACCTTGCCCGCGCCAGCTCCAGCACGTCGGGATTGTGCTTCTGGGGCATGATGCTGGAGCCGGTGGTGAAGGCGTCCGGCAGGCGGATGAAGCCGTACTCCTCGGTGCTGAACAGGGCCAGGTCCCAGATGGCCTTCTCCAGGGTGCCGGCGGCGGAGGTCACCCAGGCGGCGATGGCCTGCTCGTGGCGGCCGCGGCTGTTCATGACGTCCACCGGGCTGTTCTGCACCCGGGAGAAGCCCAGCAGCCGGGCGCTGCGGGCGCGGTCCAGGGGGATGGCCGGGCCGAACCCGGCGGCGGCGCCCAGGGGGCAGCGGTCCAGCCGGTTCCACAGGGCGGGCAGGGCCTCCAGCTCCTCCTGCAGGCCTTCGGCGAAGGCGGCGGCCCACAGGCCCCAGGTGGAGGGCATGGCCCGGCGCATGTGGGTGTAGCCAGGCAGCGGGGTGTCCTGCTCCCGGCGGGCCAGGTCCAGCAGCGCCGCCACGCAGGCCTGCTCCCATCGGCCCAGGTCCAGGATCCGGGAACGCATGAGCAGGCGCAGGGCGGTGGCCACCTGGTCGTTGCGGGAGCGGCCCAGGTGGATGCGCTTGCCGGTGTCTCCGAGGCGGTCGGTGAGGGCATGCTCCAGGGCGGTGTGGCAGTCCTCCTCCTCCGGGAGGATGACCAGCTTGCCCAGCAGGGCCTCCTGGCGCAGCTGGCGCAGGGCGCCCACCAGGGCCCTGGCCTCGGCTTCGGGCAGCAGCCCGGTCTCGCCCAGCATGCGGGCGTGGGCGGCGCTGCCCTCGGCGTCGAAGGGCATGAGCTGGAGGTCGGTCACCGGGTCCTGGCCCACGGTGAACCGGTGCAGCTGCAGGTCGAGGGGCAGGTCTTTGGCCCAGAGCGCTTCAGCCATGGTGGGACTCCCGCGGCGCCATCCTGGCGTAGTTGAGCACAAGTTTCTGGTAGAAGGCCGCGCCGGCCCGGAGCTCACCCAGGGCGAGCCATTCGTCGGGGCGGTGGCTTCGGTAGGTGTCGCCGGGGCCGGCCTTGACCGCAGGCAGTCTGCCCAGGTAGGCCCAGTCCGAGGCGGTGGCGGAGCCGGTGCCGCCCTGGGTGCCGGCCGCCGCCAGGGCGGCGCGCACGATCGCTTCTCTGGGGTCGGTGGCCACCGGCCGGTAGCGGTCGGAGAAGACCTCCACTTCGCTTTCCAGCTCGGCGGTGATCAGGCTGGTGAGGGCGGCGTGGTCCAGGTTGGGGGTGCTGCGCACATCCACGATGAACTCGCACAGGTCCGGCACCTGGTTCTTGGCCAGGCCGCCGTTGACCATGGTCACCTGGGCCCGGGCCTCGCCGAGAAGCAAATGCGGTTCGAAGCGCAGGGCGTCCAGCCGGGCGATGTCCCGGGCGGCCTTGTGCACGGCGTTCTCGCCCAGGTGGGCGTGGGCCACGTGGGCCGATTCGCCCCGGGCGCTGCACTTGAGGATGAGCATGCCGCGCTGGGCGGTGCACACGGTCAGGCCGGTGGGCTCGCCCACCACGGCGGCGTCCAGGGGCCCCAGCACCGGCAGCAGTTCCTGGATGCCCTGGCCGCCCACTTCCTCGCCGCCCACGAAGGCGAACACCACCCGGGCGTCCAGGGCCATGTCCCGCAGGGCCAGGGCGGCCAGCACCAGGGCGGCCACGCAGCCCTTGGCGTCGTTGGCGCCCAGCCCGAACAGCCGGTCTCCGGCCCACCAGGGTTTCAGGGGGTCGGCGCTCCAGCCTTCGCAGGGGGGCACCGTGTCCAGGTGGCCCAGCAGCAGCAGTCGCGGCCCCCCCTTGCCCAGTTCGAAATACAGGCTGGTCCCGTGCCGCTGCACCTGGAAGCCCGAGGCCGTCATGAGGGCCGCCAGGTGGTCGGCCAGGGCCTGCTCGGAACCGGACACGCTGGGGATGGTGACCAGGGATTCCAGGAGCGCGGCGGGGTCCATCACGCGCCTCCCTCGTCCAGCCGGGCCACCAGCATGGTGCCGCTGCCCTCGTTGGTGAACACTTCGGCCAGGATCGCGTCCGGGCGCACCCCCGAGACCAGGTGCACGCTGGCCACGCCGGCGTTCAGGGCCTTGCGCGCGGCGGTGAGCTTGGGCCGCATGCCGTCCTTGATGGCGCCGGCCAGGGCCAGTTCGTCCAGCCGCTTGAGGTCGGCCAGCGGCACCAGGCTGCTGGGGTCGGCGGGATCCGCCAGCAGCCCCGGCACCCTCAGCACGAAGAACAGCTTCTCCACGCCCAGGGCCGCGGCCACTTCCGCCGCCACGGTATCGGCGTTGGTGTTGAGCACCTGCCCGTCCGGGGTGGCGCTGAACGGCGCCACCACCGGCACGAAGCCGCCCGCCAGCAGGTGCCGCAGCAGGGTCGGGTCCACCCCGGCCACGTCGCCGACCATGCCGTAGTCCACGGTCTCGCCGTCCACCACCACCGGCGGCCGGCGGCTGCCCTTGATGAGCCCGGCGTCCTGGCCGGAGATGCCCACCGCCGGGATGCCGGCGGCTTCCAGGTCGGCGATGAAGTCCATCTGGATCTGGCCCTTGAAGGCCATCTTGGCGGCGTCCAGCACCTCCGGGGAGGTGACCCGGCGGCCCGCCACCTTGTGGGTTTCCAGGCCCATGCTGGCGCACAGCTTGTCCAGCCCGGCGCCGCCGCCGTGGACGATCACCAGGGGGATGGAGAAGCTCCAGAGCAGGGCCAGCTGTTCGCAGACCGAGCGGCGCAGGGCCGGATCGTCCAGGATCTCGCCGCCCAGCTTCACCACGAACGGATGGTGGCGGAAGCGGCGCACATACTGGGCCGCGCTGCGCAGGGACTCGAAGGGATGGGGCTGTTGCGGCATGGACGGACTCCTAGGTATTGAGCAGCCACTGGATGATCGCGCGCTGGACGTGGAAGCGGTTCTCCGCCTCGTCCACCACCCGGCACCAGCGGCCGTCCAGCACGCCGTCGGCCACTTCCACGTTGCGGCGCACCGGCAGGCAGTGCATGAAGATGGCGTCCTTGGCGGCGTTGTCGAAGTGCCTGGGCGAGCAGAGCCATTCGGGGTGGGCCTTGACCGCTTCCGGGCCGAGACCGGAAGGCGTGGACGGGCCCCAGGCCTTGGCATAGATCACCCTGGTGCCTTCCGTAGCCTGGTCCAGGTCGCTGGTCACGGTGACGCTGCCGCCCATGGTCTTGGCGAAGGCCTGGGCCTCGGCCATGACGCTGGGGTGCAGCTCGAAGCCCTTGGGATGGGCCACCCGCACCTCGCAGCCGGCGGCGGCGGCGGTGAGCAAGAAGCTGTTAGGCACGGCCTTGGGCAACGGCTTGATGTGCGGTGCCCAGGCCAGGGTGACCGGCAGGCCCTTGGTGCTGCCGAAGGTCTCCCTCGCGGTCAGCAGGTCGGCCATGCCCTGGCAGGGGTGCTCCCGGGCGCTCTCCATGCTGATGGTGGGCACCGTGCCCAGGTTGCGGAAGCCGTTCATGACCGGATCGGCGTTGTCCGCGTCGTCGCTGACGCCCGAGGCGAAGGTCCGCACCGCCAGCATGTCCACATAGCGGGAGAGCACCGGCGCCGCCTCCTTGATGTGCTCGGCCTTGTCGCCGTTCATGACCGCGCCCTCGCGGTCCTCCAGCTTCCAGACCCCGTTGCCCACCTCCAGCACGATGCTGGAGCCGCCGCCCCGGGCCATCACCGCCTCGAAGGAGGCGCGGGTACGCAGGGAGGGGTTGAAGAACACCATGCCCAGGATCTTGTCCACCAGGTGCTTGGGATGGGGCCCCTGCTTCCAGGCCAGGGCCTGGGCCAGGATCTCCTCCACTCCAGCGGTGCCGAAGTCTTGAATGCCGGTCGCGTGTCGCATGTCAGTTTCCTTGCTTGAAGGAGTGGACGGCGTCGAGCAGGGCGGACACCGCCACCAGGCTCAGGTTCAGGGGAGGCATCAGGCGCAGCACTTCGGGGTCGCCGCTGCCCCCGACCAGGATGCGCTGTTTCATGAGATGGGCTTTCAGCTTGGCGGCGCCGCCCGGCACCTTCAGGCCCAGCAGCAGCCCGGTGCCGAGCACCTCCGCGACGCAGGTGCCCTTCAGGCCCTGGCGGATCATGTCTTCCAGGATCAAGGCCTTGGACATCAGGCCTTCCTCCAGGATCACCTGCAGGGTGGCCAGCAGCGCGGCGCAGGCCAGGGGGCCGCCGCCGAAGGTGCTGCCCAGGTCGCCGGACTTGACCGCCGCCGCCACCGCCCCGCTCAGGAGCAGGGCGCCCATGGGCACGCCCGAAGCGATGCCCTTGGCCGAGGTGACCAGGTCGGGCTGGACCCCGTGCAGGCCGGCCACGTAGGGATGCCCCAGGCGGCCCACCCCGGTCTGGACCTCGTCGAAGATCAACATGCAGCCCGCGGCCTGGGTCCGGGCCCGCAGCGCCCGCAGAAACTCGGGGGCCGCCGGGCGGATGCCGGACATGCTCTGCACCGGTTCCAGGATCACCGCCGCCGTCCCGCTGAAGTCGAACGCCTCCAGGGCAGCCAGGTCGTTGAGCGGGAGCCGGTCGCACGGCGCCAGGAAGGATTCCAGGCCCACGGTGATCTTGGGGTCGTCGGTGACCGACAGGGCCAGGGTGGTGCGGCCGTGCCAGCCGCCCTGGAAGGCCGCGAACCGGGTCCGCCCGGTGAGCTTGGCGGCCACCTTCAGGGCGTTCTCGTTGGCCTCGGCGCCACTGTTGCAGAAGAACACCGACGCCAGGCCCGAAGGCTGGTCGGAGTTGGCGAACTGGATCAGCCCCTCCGCGGCCTGGGTGCGGATGGGCAGGTCGGCGGCGGTGCTGTAGAAGATCAGCTCCTTGGCCTGGCGCGCGATGGCCGCCGCCACCTTGGGGTGGGAATGGCCGGTGGAGCACACGCAGTGGCCGCCGTAGAAGTCGAAGTAGGTGTTGCCCTGATCGTCGAAGACCCGGTCGCCCTCCCCGCGCAGGATGGGAAAGGGGTAGGGAGCATAGGTGGGCTGGAGGGCCGGAACGGTGGCAGACTGCAAATGGGTTGGCATATTTTGCAATACCCGGGACTACCAGGTGCGTAATGCAAAGTGTGCAGGGCCTTCCCCAGAACGTCAATGGCAAATATCGCTGTGGTTGTGTGAATTCCCTGGTCCATTGGCAGGGACGACCCCTTGCAATTTTGTGCAAATGTGTGCACATTAGGCACATGAACCTGGATTCGGCCATCCTCCACCACCTCAGCCAGCGGGACATCCCCGACCAGGGCGGCCTGCTGGACCTGCTGCGGGCGGACGGCTTCGACCTCACCGTTTCCACCCTGTCCCGGCACCTGAAGAAGCTCAAGGTGCGCAAGGAAGCGGGCCGCTACCAGCCGCGCGGCCCTCAGCGCCCCTTGGCGCCACGCTACACCCTGCGGAAGGTCCCGCCCTGCCTGCTGGTCCTCAAGACCAACCCCGGCTTCGCCCAGGCCATGGCCCTGGCCCTGGACGGCGCCGACCTGCCGTCCCTGGCGGGGACCATCGCCGGCGACGACACCATCTTCGCCGCCCCCACCGACGCCGCCCTGCTGGACCGGCTGGAGGGTGAGATTTTGCAGCGGCTGGGGGAGGGGTTCTAGGCGTTGGGGTCAACGCCGGCGGCGGGCATACCCCTCCTCGATGGCCTCCTGGATTTCCTGGTCGCCCATGGGGCGTCCCGTGGTGAACATTCCCGCCACGTCCGCGAGGGAAAGGCGTATGGGCCGCAGGAGGATGTTCCCGGCTACATCCACTTCCCAGGTGAACCGGGTTCCGGGATGCACGTTGGCTTGGCGACGGATCTCCGCCGGCATGGTGATCCGTTCCTGTGCCGTGAGCTTGGATTCCTGCCGCATGGTGGCCACCTGTCCAACAACCAAGTTAATGAGGCCGGGTAAAAAATCAAAACGGGAAAAGACACTCGGCGTGTGTCTGAGGCTTGGCACAAGGCCTGCTTTGGGCGCATCCTCCTATGAATGTCCGAGCATCCTCTGGCTTCCCTCAAGATCCGGCTCCGCCACGGCGACACCTTCGCCATGGGGCCCGGCAAGGCCGACCTGCTGGAAGCCATCCAGGAGACCGCGTCCATCGCCGCCGCCGGACGCAAGCTGGGCCTCAGCTACTGGAAGACCCGCCACCTGCTGGAGGAGATGAACCAGTGCTTCCGCCAGCAGGTGGTGGTCACCAGCAAGGGCGGGGAAAAGGGCGGGGGTTCTCAGGTTACCGAAACCGGGCGGATGGCCCTGGCCCAGTTCCGGGCCATGGAAGCCGCGGCCGGGTCCGCCATCGCCGAGCGGGTGGCGGCTTTCCAGGAATTACTGGCACCGGGGAACCCGGCGGATAATTAGCAGGCGTTGCGGAATAACCTGTGCAGTTCAGGTTATTCCACTACGGCTGCTTATGCCGGGGCCGCAACGACCTGTCCAGGTTAATTCTAGACGACGGCTTAGCGGCAACAATCGGGGAACGGCCGATCCGATGTATGAGCTATCATACATCGTTACCTGTCCACCCGGAGCGTCCTTGAGGTCATCCCCCACCTACAAGTTCCTTAGACTTCCAGCAACGCATGCGTTGCTGGAAGCAGGGGATTCCCGACTTCGCAACCGAGGGTTTCTGCTTCAACGCCGATTGCCCGATATGGATTGCTCCATGCCTTGGTCTTACATCAGCTCCACAGACTCTTCCGAGGGGGCGCAAGGCTCCCCCGGCCTCCTTTGCCTCCCCGCCCTAAACGACGGGGTTTCTCGGAGTCTCTGATGAAGCTACACGCCTTCCTGCTCGGTTGCGCCCTCGCCCTGGGGCTCCCCGGCCAGGCCCAGACCCAGCCGGTGCAGGTGGCCGTGGCCGCCGCGGGCGATCTGCGCGGCGTGCTGGAGGAACTCAAGACCGGCTTCGAGGCCGGCCACCCGGGCATCCAGCTCCAGCTTTCCTTCGGCGCCTCCGGCAGCCTCACAGCCCAGATCCTGCAGGGGGCCCCGTTCGATGTGTTCCTGTCCGCCGATGAGGGGTTTCCCCAGCAGTTGCAAAAGGCCGGCCTGGTCCAGGCGCTCTTCCCCTACACCACCGGCAGCCTGACCCTATGGGTGCGCAAGGACCTGGCGCTGGACCCGGCCCGGGACGGCTGGCAGGTGCTGTTCAGCCCGAAGATCAAGAAGATCGCCACCGCCAACCCCCAGGTGGCCCCCTACGGCCGGGCGGCTGAGGCGGCCCTGCGCCGGGTGGGGATCTACGACCGGGTGCAGCCCAGGCTGGTGTTCGCCGACAACATCGCCCAGGCCGCCCAGTTCCTCCAGGCTGGCACCGCCGAGGCGGGCCTGGTCTCCGCCACCCAGGCCAACAACCCGGCCCTGCGCCAGACCGGCGAGCTGTGGCCGGTGTCCGCCGACACCTACCCGCCCCTGCGCCAGGCGGGCGTGATCCTGCGGCGCAGCCTCTGCCCGGGCCAGGCCCAGGCGTTCCAGGCCTTCCTCACCGGGCCCGCAGGCCAGGCGGTGCTGGCCCGGCACGGCTACAGCAAGCCCTGACATGGACTGGGAGGCCATCCGCCTGAGTCTGCGCCTGGCCGCCAGTTCCGTCTGCCTGCTGGCGCCCCTGGGGATCCTCCTGGCCTGGCCCCTGGCCTACGGCTGTTTCCGGGGCCGGGTGTTCCTGGAAGCGGTCACCTCCATCCCCCTGGTGCTGCCGCCCACGGTGCTGGGCTTCTACCTGATCGTGGCCCTGGGGCCGCTGAGCCCGGTCGGGGCCGCCTGGGAAAGCCTCACCGGATCCCGGCTGGTGTTCAGTTTCCAGGGGCTGCTGCTGGCCCAGGTGGTCACCAACATGCCCTTCTTCCTCCAGCCCCTGGTGGCCTCCCTGGGCGGGGTGGACCGCAAGCTGCTGGAGGTGGCCAGCACCCTGGGCTCCGGCCGCGGCGGGGTCTATTTCCGGGTGGCCCTGCCCTTGGCCTGGCGCGGTCTGGTGTCCGGCCTGATCCTCAGCTTCGCGCACGCCATCGGCGAGTTCGGGGTGGTGCTGATGGTGGGCGGCAACCTGCCCGGCAAGACCCGCACCGCCTCCATCGCCATCTTCGACCAGGTGCAGAGTTTCGACATGGCCGGCGCCAACCGCACCGCCCTGGTGCTGCTGGGGTTCGCCTTCGCGGTCCTGGCCGCCACGGCCTGGCTGCGGGCCCGGGAGCGCCCATGGGCCTGAAGGCGCGCTTCACCAAGCGGTTTGCCTCCGGGCCGGTGATCGAGGCCGAGTTCGAACTGGAGCTGGGCAGCTTCGGGCTGACGGTTCTGTTCGGCCCCTCCGGCTGCGGCAAGACCACCGTGCTGCGCTGCCTGGCGGGCCTGGAGCGGCCGGACGGCGGGTGGATCCAGGCCGGGGAGGAACTCTGGTTCCACCCGGGGCGCAGCCCCATGCCCTCCGCCCGGCGGGGCATCGGCTACGTGTTCCAGGAATCGGCCCTGTTCCCGCACCTGAGCGTGGCCGGCAACATCGCTTTCGGCCTGCAGGGCTGGCCCCGGGCCGAGCGCCGGGCCCGGGTGGCGGAGCTGGTCCAGCTCATGGGCCTGGAGGAGATCGCCGAGCGCCGGGCTTTGGAGGTTTCCGGCGGCCAGAAGCAGCGGGTGGCCCTGGCCCGGGCCCTGGCCCCCCGGCCTCGGCTGGTGCTGCTGGACGAGCCCTTCGCCTCCCTGGACCGGGCCGCCGCCGACCTGCTGCGGCACAACCTCCGACAGATCCTCCAGACCCTGGGCGTGCCCGCCATCCTGGTGACCCACGACCCCCAGGAGGCCCTGGCCCTGGGCGACCGCATGCTGCTCATGGCCGAAGGCCGGATCATCCGGGACGGCGCCCCGGCCGAGGTGTTGTCGGCCTCCGGTGATGCCGCCCAGGCCGGAATTGGGGAAGTGCTGCGGGCCCGGGTGGTGGAACGCAAGGAGGGCATGCTGGTCCTGGAAGTGGGCAGCGTGCTGTTGTTCGCCCCCGACCCCGGGGGCGCGTTCCGGGAGGCCTACGCCTGCATCCGCGGCGAGGGCGTGTCCCTGGAGCAGGGCCCCCACGGCCACATGTCCCAGCGCAACCGGCTGGCCGCCACCATCCTGCAAATCGAACCGCTGGGGGCCCTGCGCCGGGTGCGGCTGGATGCCGGCATGCCGCTGGAGGCGGTGATCACCACCTGGGCTTGCGAAGATCTGGAACTGGCACCGGGGCAGCAGGTGCACGTCCTCATCAAGGCCAGCGCCATCCAGGTGATTCCCATCGAAGCTTGAGGGTTGGATTTAATCGACTATATAAGAACCTTTAACAATTTGCCCAATCAGCTGAAAGTATTAACTTCGAGACGGATCACGGATGAAGAAATCAATCATCGGCCATGCGATTGTTCAAAGCCATCAAGGTCGGTGAAAACCATTTCGAAGTGGATCTGCGGGGCTGGGTCTGTCCCTTTCCCAAGTACGCGGTGGCCGGCCTGATGGCCAAGCTGCCCCCCCGGGGCCAGCTGGACCTGCTGGTGGACTGCCGCTCGGCTCCCGACGACGTGCCGGTGGTGGCGGCAGCCGCCGGATGCGCGGGAACCGCCGGGGAGGTGCTGGCGCCGGGGGAATGGCGCATTGCCATCCGAACCTAAATGAACAAAGTAGGCATCCTAACAATTTTGCAATTCAATTGCCAAATTGTAAAGATGGGAGCATATTGGTGGCATGATCCCGCGCACCGCCCTCGACACCCTGCTGCGCCTGGCCAAGGGCTTCCCGGTTCTGGGCCTCACCGGTCCACGCCAGTCGGGCAAGACCACCCTCGCCAAGGCCGCCTTTCCGGACAAGCCCTACCTGAGTCTGGAGGACCCTGACATCCGGCTGCTGGCCGAAAGCGATCCCCGCGGTCTGCTGTCCCGCTTCCCGGAAGGAGCCATTCTGGATGAGGTCCAGCGTGCGCCGATGCTCTTTTCCTACCTCCAGACCCGGGTGGACCAGGATCTGCGCCCCGGCAGCTTCGTGCTGACCGGTTCCCAGCAGTTCGGCCTGCTGTCGGGGATCTCCCAGACCCTGGCAGGCCGGGCCGGGCTGGTGCAGCTTCTGCCTTTTTCCATGGCCGAGCTGCAATCGGCGGGAAAGCTTCCGTCGGACCTGGATGAGTTCATGTTCCGCGGGTCCTATCCCCCTTTGTATGATCGCGAACTCGCTCCGGCGGACTGGCATGGCAGCTACGTCAGTACCTACGTCGAGCGGGATGTGCGCCAGTTCATCGCCGTGCGGGAGCTGTCCACCTTCCAGCGGTTTCTCCGGATGTGCGCGGCCCGGGTGGGGCAACTGCTGAACCTGTCGACCCTGGCCTCGGATTGCGGGATCAGCCACCATACCGCGTCCGCCTGGCTTTCGGTTCTGGAGGCCAGCTACATCGTTTTCCTCCTGCGCCCTCATTTCCAGAATTTCAACAAGCGGCTGGTAAAGACGCCCAAGCTCTATTTCTGCGACACCGGCTTGGCAAGCTGGCTGCTGGGGATCCGCGAAGCCGGCCAACTGGCCTTCCATGCCCAGCGGGGAGCCCTGTTCGAGAACCTGGTGGTGGTGGAGTTCCTGAAGGCGCGGATGCACCAGGGACAGCCTTCCGACCTGTTCTTCTGGCGGGACAGCCAGGGGCTGGAGGTGGACCTCCTGGCCGAGCGGGGTGGCGACCTGCATCCGCTGGAGATCAAATCAGGACAAACCATCGCGCCGGATTTCTTCCACGGCCTGAACCGGTGGAAAGAATTGGCAGGGAAGCAGGGTGCGCCGGCAACGCTGGTTTATGGCGGAGAACAGCGTTTCAGGAACGGGGGCGTTGAGGTGATCCCCTGGCGCGAGCTTCCGGAGCTGGTCACCAGCTGGTAGTCATTCAATGCTGACCGTGGTGCCGTACCTGCCGCTCCTCCAAACCGGCTCAAACATACGCAGGCCTTGGATCGGGGGCAATCACGCCACGGATTGGACCGTTGGCAACGGTTTCCTCCGCTGGTCCGGTAGAGCCGGGACACCCGGTTTGATTTGCATTGGCGCTGGTCTTATGGACCGCCTCCCGCCATCCGCGCTGGCCACGCTTGTCGTAATTCAGGCCCGACCCCAGATCCTGGATGACTTCGCGTTCGGGAAGCTACAGCCTTATCCCGAACCGCCCGGCCAGGTCCAGGTACCTGCTGCGGATCCCCTCGATGACCGCCTCCGGCAGGTGCGGCGCCGGGGGCTGCTTGTCCCAGTCCGGCAGGGTCTCCAGGTAGTCGCGCAGGAACTGCTTGTCCAGGCTGGGCGGGTTGATGCCGGGGCGCCAGCTGTCGGCCAGCCAGTAGCGGCTGGAATCCGGGGTCAGCACCTCGTCGATGAGGATCAGGCCGCCGTCCGGCAGCAGGCCGAACTCGAACTTGGTGTCGGCGAGGATGATGCCCCGCTCCAGGGCCAGTTCCCGGCCCCGGCGGTAGAGGGCGAGGCTCAGGTCCCGCACCCGCACGGCCAGGTCATGGCCGATGAGGTCCGCCATGGTCGTGAAGTCGATGTTCTCGTCGTGGCCGGCCTCGGCCTTGGTGGACGGGGTGAAGATCGGCTCGGGCAGCTGGTCGGCGTTGCGCAGGCCCGCGGGCAGGGGGATGCCGCAAACGGTGCCGCTCCGGGCATACTCCTTCAGTCCGGATCCGGCCAGGTAGCCGCGCACCACGCATTCCACCGGCAGCGGCGCGGTGCGGCGCACCAGGATGGAGCGGCCCCGCAACTGCTCGGCGTAGGGCTTCAACTCGGCGGGGAAGGCCTCCACCTCGGTGGCATCCAGGTGGTTGGGCAGGATGCCGCGGGTGGCCTCGAACCAGAAATTGGCCACCTGCGTGAGGATCCGGCCCTTGTCCGGGATGCCTTCGGGCATGATGCAGTCGAAGGCCGAGATACGGTCCGTGGCCACCAGCAGCAGGCGGCTGCCCAGGTCGTAGACGTCGCGGACTTTGCCACGGCGGAAGGCGGGAAACGGCAGGTCGGTGGTGAGCAGGGTGGTCATGGGGTCCTCGGGGTCAGGGCAGCTCAGGAATGTGCCGGGGGGTCGGCGCCAGCCAATGCAGCCCGATGGGCAGGAGCTGGTAGCGGTTCTGGATGGTCACCCAGCGGGACAGCTCGGATTCCCGGACGCAGCCTTCGGGACCGGTGACCGGAAGGCCCCGCTCGTTGCGGAAGGCGTCCACCTCGCCGGCGGAAACCCCCAGCAGGTTGGGCAGCACGTCCGCCGGGTAGGTGTTCTCGTTGGGCAGCCGGTTCGGGATCCGGTAGTCGAAGGTCTCCCGCAGCACCGAAAGGGTGGCCTCCCGGTCCAGTTCCAGGGCGGCATCCAGGTGCGGGCAGGGGTCGCCCCCCGACAGGCTCCGGGCCTGGGCGGCGCCCAGGTGGGCCAGGGGGTGCACTGGGTTGGTCTTGAGCAGCCGGGCGAAGGTTTCCCCGGCCTCCTGGTGCCGGCGCAGGTGCAGCAGGGCTTCGCCGCGCATGAGCAGGGCCTCGGGGCTGTCGGGGGTGACCAGCAGGAGACGCTCGGTGACATCGGCCAGTTCCTCGATCATGCCCTCCCGGCGCAGCAGCGAACACAGCCAGCCCAGGGCGGGACCGTGCTGGGGCGCCAGCAGCAGCATCCGCTCCAGCAGCTCGATGGCCTGGGCGGAGTTCCCTTCCTTCTCCGTGCGCTGGGCCCAGTCCCAGAGCACCTCCGCCTGGCGGGCGACGGGATGGTTCAGGGTGCCCTTGCGCTCGTCGGTGGGGTGGAGGAGCTGGGTCTGGACCCAGGTGTAGCGGCTGGGGCTCCGGCCTTCGGGCGCGCCCAGTTCGTCCTCGATGGCCCGGATGACGATCTTCAGGCCCCGGTCCCAGAGCGGGGGGATCGGCATCTGGACGTGGGTCTGGAGTTCCCGGCGCAGGGGCTGGAGCGGGTCGCCGGACCGGCCCAGGTGCAGCCTCAGGCGCAGGAACCGCGCCTCCTCGGGCGGCTCGCTGTCCACCCGGACCCTCAGGGCCAGCTCCCCGGTGTCCGGATCGAATCCGTCCAGGAGGAGATACTGAAGTTGCGCGCGCATTAAAAGAGATTAGCAAAGGTGGTTGACCTTGGCACACCAACCTAGGATTATTGCACTTACAGGTTACTGAAGGAGCCGGCCATGAAAAGAGCCTTTGCCATCGGAGTGCTCCTTCTGGGCTTGGCCACGGTTCCCGCCCAGGCCAGTGAATTCGGCCTTCTTCTGGACAAAGAGATCGGCAGGGCCGAGTCGCTCAATGCCTACGGCCAGGGGCTGAACCCCGGCTCCTACGACGCGGCGAGCCCCACCGGCTATGGCTTCCGGGCCGCCTACACCTTCCTGGACCTGAAGGTGGCCGAACTGGGCGCGGCGGTCACCTACCATCCCAAGAGCCAGGACGACCTCTCCGGCCCCACCGCCGGGAAGTTCGGCAACGAGTACGTGGCCATCGGGGTCCAGGCCGACTGGAAATTCCTGCTGAACCTCCACGCGGGCCTCGACATGCGTTCTGAGAAGCTCTCCACCAGCACCGCCGGCGGCAGTGACAGCACCACCCTGACCCGGCCCTGGGTGAAGGCCGGGGTGGGTTTCTCCATGCCCACGCCCGTGGTCAGTCCCTTCGTTCGGCTGGAACTGGCCGTGCCGCTCACCCAGTCCGACTCTTCCAACTCCCCCGACGACTTCCGCAAGGCCATGGCTCCTTCGCTGCAGGTGGCCCTCTACGGCGGTATCCGGTTCTGAACGTTCACATGATTCCAGGAGTCGCATGGAACTGCGGGTTCTAGGGTGTTCGGGAGGAGAGGCCGAGGGCTACCGGCTCACGGGGCTCCTGGTGAACGGCGTGCTCGCCATCGATGCCGGATCGCTCACCCAGGCGCTGAGCGTGCGGGAACAGGCCGGGATCCGGCAGATCTTCATCTCCCACTCCCACCTGGACCACATCTGCAGCCTGCCGTTCTTCACCAAGAACATCTACGGCCACAACGACGTCCCGGTGGAGATCCGCGCCCTGCCCGAGACCCTGGCCGCTCTGCGCCGGCACCTGTTCAACGACGAGCTGTGGCCGGACTTCTCGGTCATCCCCAGCCCCGACAACCCCATCATCCGCTATTCCGAGATCAAGCCAGGCAAGACCTATGAGCTGGTGGGCCTGCGCATCACCCCCATCCCGGTGAACCACCTGGTGCCCTGCGTCGGCTACCTGGTGGAGGACGATCACTCCGCCTTCATCTTCTCCTCGGACACCGCCGAGACCGACCAGGTCTACCGTGTGGCCAACAAGACCAAGAACCTTAAGCTGTTCATCACCGAAGCCAGCTTCCCCAACGAGCAGGCCTGGCTGGCGGAGGCCTCCAAGCACCTGACCCCGGAAAAGCTGGGCCGGGAGCTGAAGAAGCTGAAGCCCAACGTGCAGGTGGGCATCTACCACCTGACCCCCGGGGACCGCCCGGTCATGCTGCCCCAGATCGCGGCCATCAACGACCCGAGGATCACCATGCTGGACCAGGACGCGCGGTTCAGCTGGTAGGGAAGGTTCCGGCCACCAAGCTTTAGACCATTTCGTTGACGCCAACGATATGGTCTCGGGCCGTGATGCCCTTGCTTGCGGATGCTATTGACACTATCCTTCGTAAGGAGGCACCCCATGAACGCCAAGGCCGAAACCATGGCATACCTCCATGCTCACGGCCTGGAGGCGGTGGAGCCGAAGGTGCTCAACGCGAGCCTGCGGTCCGCGATCGCGAGGCTCAAGGCCCTCTACTACCCCATGAAGGAGCAGGAGGGTCTGACGGCCGCCGAAATGGAAGTGGCCCGTGCCGGTGGGCTTGACCCCGCCCCGAAGTTCGCCCCGGGCGACGATCCCCTCCTCGCGGGGGCGATCAGCTATGCGAGCCTTGTCCAGACGGGGCTAACGACCAAACAGGCAGCCAAGCTGTTCGGCGTGTCGGATGCGCGCATTCGACAGCGGCTCCAGGAACGGACCCTCCTGGCCATCCGGGATGGGCGGTCCTGGAAGCTCCCCGTGTTCCAGTTCGCCGGGAAGGATGAACTTCCGGGTTGGGGAGAGGTCGCCGAGGCGCTCCCCCGGGATATCTCCCCGGTTGCCGTGGAAAGCTGGCTTCTTCTTCCGAACTCCGACCTCGTCACAGGAGAGGACGAGACCCCCACGAGTCCGCGCGCATGGCTGCTGGAAGGCCGTCATCCACAACCCGTTGCCGCGCTCGCGGCCGAGTTGACCTAGACGATGACCAAGCTCCCTCTCCCACTGCCAAAGGCGGATCTTGTCCGGATCGGGGCCGACATCCACCTCCTGCCGGCTGGGACGGTGATCTGGCGGATCTATTCCCAGGGCGGGGCACACCCCACGACCTGGGGCCAGTTTCGAGCCTGGGGCCCCACGAGCGCCCGGTTCGACCACCACCTTCCACCACCGGGTTCCCAAAGCCGGGAGATCCTCCACGGGGCCATCGGTGCGGACGCGGCGGCAACGACCATTGCGGAGGTCTTCCAGGAGACCAGGTCGGTGGACCGGGTGTGCGACGCTCACACCTGGGTGGCCTTCGCTACCGTCGCCGACCTGCACCTTCTCGACCTCACGGGCAATTGGCCCACAAGGGCTGGGTCCTCCATGGTCCTTGCGTCGGGACCACGGCCCCGCGCCCGCCTGTGGTCCATGGCGATCTACGACGCCTACCCCGATATGGATGGCTTGCTCTACCCATCCTCCATGAACAAGAACGAATCCTGTGTCGCCCTCTATGAGCGGGCCCGCCGGGCGATGCCGAGATACCCTGTTTTCAACCGGACGTTTTCTGATCCCGCCGTTCTTGGCATGCTCAAAAACCCTTGCGCACTGTTGGGTTACAAGCTGATTTAACCTTGAAATTCCTCCTCNNCTCCTCCAGAGGCTAGGCTCAGAACCCATGCCCCCCGGGATGCCCCGCCGCGGTCAGGCGGATGAGGCTGGCCCGGAGCCGGGCCTCGGCCTCGTCCATGTCAGGCGTGGTCTGGGCGTCCTTCAGGGCCTTCAGGGCCCGCACCCGGGCGGCCTCGGCCCGTTCCACGTCGATCATCTCGGCGGTCTCGCTGATGCGGGCCAGGATGGTGACGTGGTCGGGACCCACTTCGGCGAAGCCGCCGAACACGGTCAGCAGGTGCTTCTGGGCGTCCATGGTGAAGGTGATCAGGCCGTCGCCCAGGGGGGTGATGAGGGGCGTGTGCCCGGGCAGGATGCCGTAGTAGCCGCGATCGGCGGTGGGGAACTGCAGCTCGGCCACCTCCGCCGAAAAGACCCGGCGTTCGGGGGTGAGGACCTCGAGGAGGATGGAGTCGGTCATGGCGCGCCTCAGGCCTTAGCCAGTTTTTCCGCCTTCTCCACGGCTTCTTCGATGGTTCCGACCAGGTAGAAGGCCTGTTCGGGCAGGTGGTCCCACTTGCCATCGCAGATTTCGCCGAAAGACCGGATGGTGTCCTCGAGCTTCACGTACTTGCCGGGCATGCCGGTGAAGGTCTCGGCCACGAAGAAGGGCTGGCTCAGGAAGCGCTGGATCTTGCGCGCGCGGGCCACCACCAGCTTGTCCTCGTCGGACAGCTCGTCCATGCCCAGGATGGCGATGATGTCCTGGAGCTCCTTGTACTTCTGCAGGATGGCCTTGACCCGCATGGCGGTGTTGTAGTGCAGGTCGCCCAGGACCCGCGGGTCCATGAGCCGGGAGGTGGAGGCCAGGGGGTCCACCGCCGGGTAGATGCCCAGGGCCGACAGCTCGCGGGAGAGGTTGGTGGTGGCGTCCAGGTGGGCGAAGGTGGTGGCGGGGGCCGGGTCGGTGTAGTCGTCGGCGGGCACGTACACGGCCTGCACGGAGGTGATGGAGCCCTTCTTGGTGGAGGTGATGCGCTC
>PLUC01000244.1 GCA_003165415.1 Holophagaceae bacterium | reverse complement strand
CATTTTTCAAGTTTTGAGGTAGGCCTCCTGATCAATTTTCACAACTGGCCACTCAAGGACGGCGGGATCAAGCGGCTCATCAACACAAAACCCTAATTCGCATCGGGCGGTGGGTCGAGATGTTCCCTGTATTTCTGGCGGCCTCCACTAGCATTCGGGGGTGAGGCCTACATGGAGGGCTGGGCCTTCCACTGCTTCACGGCTCCCAGGGTGTTGGCCACGTGCTGATCGGGTTTCAGGTCGGTGTAGGTATAAAGGATCCTGCCGTTGGGGGCGATGACGAAGGAGGTGCGGCTGGACAGCTGCGGTTTGGCGGCCCAGACCACATCGTAGGCCTTGATGATGTGCTGGTCGGGGTCGGCCAGCACCGCGAACTTGCCCCGGCATTCGGTCATCGAGAACTTGTTGAGTTTGTCGATGTCGTCGTGGGAGACGCCGATCACCGTGGCGCCGAGTTGCTTGAACTGGTCCACCGCATCGGCGAAGTCATGGGCCTCGATGGTGCAGCCGGGGGTGAAGGCGGCCGGGTAGAAGTACAGGACGACCGGGCCCTTCTTGAGGCTCTCAGCCAGCGAGAAGGTGGTTGCCGTGCCGCCCATGGAGGCCTGGGCCTGGAAATCGGGTGCCATGTCACCAACTTTCAGGGCGGCCACGGCCGGGATGCCGGCGAGCAGGGAGACCAGGGCAAGGGGGAACAGAGTCATGCGAGTCATGGGATTCTCCTAGTCCAGAATGCAGCAGGTGGGGCATGCCGCGGGGAGAATGAGGTTACCCCATTTTGATTAAACTGTTCAACCCTGTTTATTCGATTTTTTCCAGTCACGGTCACGACTGGCATGGCAAACCATGCCCTAACCGGGTGGCCAGGTTTTGCTGGTTTTCTGCCAGCCTGGACTCTCGACCCTGAAGCTTGCTTTGCATGCCGGGCATATTCCATTGGAATACCTGGCTGCGCGGGAGTCTCTTCGGTCCTTCCCCCAAAGGAGCCCGACCCTGATCATGCCGCACCATGCGCACTGCAGTGGCGTGAACAACCTTCGGGTGGTTTCCATCCGCTCGGCCATGGCTTCTCCCTTCGGGTCGTTAAAAAAGCCCCCAGGTATGGGGGCTATGATTGCGGGACATCGCCCGCCTCTTGTTCAACTGCATGGGGAGTATCGATTCTTTCCTGGTTAAGTCAATGCCTGATTTGCATATATTCCACAACCCCTGCTGCCGTGCGGTCCATGGTGTCCTGCCAGACGCCGGCGGTTTTCGGGCGACATGGCGGCACTCCTCGATCCGGATCAGTGACTGAAGGCGGCCTGAAGCTGGGGCTGCCCCTTCACGCCGTTCTGCAGGAGCAGCATGAGCAGGATACGCGCCTTCTGGGGCGAGAGGTCGTCGCCCATGACCGCCCCGGCGTCGGCCAGCACCTTGCCGCCGCCTTCGTAGCCATAGTTGGGCAGCACGCGGCCGTTGGGCACCCGCGAGGTGATGACCACCGGGATGCCCTTGCCGATGGTTTCCTTGATCGCCGCCGAGGTCGCCGGATTCACGTTGCCCCAGCCCAGGGCCTGGACCACGATGCCCTTGGCGCCATGCTCCACCGCCGCCTTCAGCATGTAGCCGTCGGTGCCGCCATAGGTGCTGATGATCTCCACGTAGGGCATCGGGTCCTTGTTGATGGGGAGGTGCTGCCGGCGGAGCGGCGCGCGCGAATACACGATCCGGTCGAAGTCCACCACGCCCAGGAAGCCCCAGTCGCCCGACACCGGTTCAAATAATCTCAGGCGCGCATGGTCCCGGTCCGCTGGAACCGGCTGTGCCAGCCCAGGGCCTCCTCCAGGATGTGCGGCGTGTGCTTGCCCGGGGAGACCTGCAGGGCGTAGCGGTAGTACTCCCGCAACTGCTTGCGGTAGTCCGGGTGGACGCACTGCTCGATGATCTTCTCCGCCCGCTGCTTGGGCGAGGTGCCGCGCAGGTCAGCCAGGCCCTGCTCGGTCACCAGGATGTCCACGTCGTGCTCGCAGTGGTCCACGTGGGAGACCATGGGCACCACGCAGGAGATCTCGCCGTGCTTGCCGGCGGTGGATGGGGTGGTGAAGATGCTGATGAAGGAATTCCGGGCGAAGTCGCCCGAGCCGCCGATGCCGTTGATGATGCGGGTGCCGTTGATATGAGTGGAATTGACGTTGCCGTAGAGGTCGAATTCCACGCAGCCGTTCATGGCCAGCACCCCCAGCCGCTTGATCACCTCCACGTGGTTGCTGATGGACTGGGGCCGCAGGATGATCCGGTCTTTGTAGAGCCCGACGTTGGCCTTGAACTGCTCCACCATGGCCGGGGAAACCGAAAAGGCGGTGGCCGAGGCATAGCTGACCTTGCCGGAATCGATGAGGGCGAGCATGCCGTCCTGGATCACTTCGGTGTAGACCTCCAGGTTCTCGAAGGGGGAATCCAGCAGGCCGTAGAGCACCGCATTGGCCACGTTGCCCACCCCGGACTGGAGCGGGAGCAGGCTCTTGGGCAGGCGTCCCTGGGCCACCTCCCGCTGGAAGAAGTCGAGAATGTGCCGGGAGATGGCCTGGGAATCGGGGTCCACGTCCTTGAACACGGTGGCCCGGTCCGGGCTGTTGGTCTCCACGATGGCCTTGATCTTGTCGGCGGGGCAGATGAGGTAGGGCGTGCCGATGCGGTCGGACACCTTGGTGATCATGATCGGCTGGCGATAGGGTGGCATGGGCGGCTCGAACACGTCGTGCATGCCCTCCAGCTCCATGGGCTGGTAGTGATTCACTTCCAGGATCACTTCCCGGGCCGAATCGATGAACACCTGATTGTTGCCCACGGAGGTGGACGGGATCAGCCGGCCGTCCTCGGTGATCCCGGTCACCTCCACGATGGCCACGTCGATTTCGCCGAAGAACCCGGACTTCACGTACTGGGCCACGGAGCCCAGGTGGAAGTCGAAGTACTCCATCTTGCCGGTGTTGATCTTCTCCCGGGCGGTGGGGTCGGAGTTGTAGGGCATGCGCAGCTCGATGCCATCCACCATGGCCAGGGCTCCGTCCAGCTCGCTGCTGGTGGAGGCCCCGGTCATGACCGAGATGCGGAAGCGCCGGCCGGCGCTGTGTTCCCGGAGGATGTGCTCGGCCAGGGCCCGGGGCACCTGCTTGGGATAGCCGGAGCCGGTGAACCCGCTCATGCCCACCCGGTAGCCGCTCTTGATGCGCAAAGCCGCCTCCTCGGCGGATACGATCCGGTCGCGCAGACCTGAATGGCGGATTCGGTCTTCGGTTTCCCGTGTCATGGCCCCTCCTGGAAGTGGATGCTGCCTCACGCTTATTATCATGGCTGCATTGGCATCCTTTAACTGAATGAGGTCGCCTATCGTATATTCCAACAGAATATTTGAAATATTCATTGCCTTTGTCAAGCAAGAGCCCAACTTGAAGTTGGGCTGGCCTGCTCCATCATTGGAAGGGGTTGCACCTAGGTGACGCCTTCTTCGGTGCGAAGGAAGGGGTTTCTGGCCATCCGACTTCGATCGCGCCTCTCCCTTGAGGCTTCGCCCTAGACCCAATGTGGTCTCACCTGCCGTACTTGAAAAGTGTCCCACCGGCATCATCGGTTTTGATGAGCTTTCCGAAGGGGGGTTGCCCAGGGGCCGGCCAACGCTGGTCGCCGGCTCGGCAGGTTCCGGGAAAACCCTGTTCGCGATGGAGTTCATCCTGCATGGCGTCGAACTTTACGACGAGCCGGGCATCTTCGTCAGTTTCGAGGAAACCCCCCGCGATCCGGGAGGAGTACGAGGAAGAACTCCATACCCTCGAAGTGGAACTGGAAGGCGAGGCCGCGCTCCTGCGCTCCACCGAGATCACCTTCGGCGATCTGGCCACGCGCCGCGGCCGGATCATCCAAGGCGGGGAGGCCTCGTGAAAGCCTCCATGAGCCCTGAACCTCCCGATCATGAACCGAAGCCCGGCGATCTGTCCGATACCGAGAAGACGCTGGTCGGCCTGCAGCTGAAGTCGAAGTCGAACTGAAAGGGCCTATGGACACCGCGTGGAGTGAAGTGGAGGAGCTTCGGACCCGCCTTGCCGAGGCGCAGGATGCCCTTAACGCCCTGCGGGAGGGCGAGGCGGATGCCCTGGTCGGCTCGAAAGGCGTGATCAGCCTGGCTGGGGCCGAAAAACCCTACCAGGTGTTTTTCGAGGCGATGAAGGAAGGCGGCCTGACCCTCGACGCCTTGGGGCGCATCCTCAACGGCAACGCCTGCGTGGCGTCCATGCTGGACATGACCATCGACCAGCTGCGGGGCAGCCTGCTGCTCGACTGGGTGGCGACCAAGGACCGTTTCCGGGTGGTCGCCCTGCTTGCCGGAAAAACCGCCAGCAGTATCGAGGTCTGCCTGCTGACCCGGAACAAGGCCCAGCGGCCTGTGCTGCTGTCGCTCAAACTGTCCTGGGCCTCCTGGAAGCCTTCCCCAGGGTCTCTCTGCTGTCCAAGCCATTCATGATGGATGAACTCGTGATCCGCATCCATGCCGCCATGCGGATGTGATCCAGGAACCGACTCCTCCCGCTCGTGATAGGGTTACCCATCATGCCAACAACTGGGTAGCCCATCAGGCCAGAGACCGGAGGGCGTCACCCGCCTGATCTGACCCTTGGTTCATTCTTTTCTGGAGGTTCCATGCGATTCCACCCCAAGGCGACGGCCGCGGCCCTCGCATTGCTCCTTTCCGGCGCGGTCTTCGCCCAGCCGGCCAAGTTCCACATCGCCGTGTGCACCGCCTCGGTGGCCCAGGGCGAGGACAGCACCCGGGCCGTCGAGCAGCTCATGAAGGAATACGGCACCGTCGCCAACGGCGGCATGATCATCAAGGTGGTCGTCCCGGATGATTTCATGTCCCAGCAGGAGACCCTGATCAGCAACCTGGTGGCCCTGACCGAAGATCCGCTGATGAAGGTCATCGTCACCAACAACATGTTCCCGGGCACCGGGGAAGCCTACAAGCGGATCCGGGCCAAACGTCCCGACATCCTGCTGCTGGGCGCCATCCCGCTGGAGGATCCCCTGATCGACGCCAAGGTGTCCGACCTGGTGCTGGACATCGACTTCGTCTCCCGCGGCTACACCATCCCCTGGTCGGCCAAGAAGCTGGGCGCCAAGACCTTCGTCCACATCTCCTTCCCCCGGCACATGTCCCTGGAGAGCTTCGGCCGCCGGCGGGCGGTCATGGAGCAGGCCTGCAAGGACCTGGGGATGAAGTTCGTCTACATGAGCGCTCCCGATCCCACCTCCGATGCCGGGGTGGCCGGGGCCCAGCAGTTCCTCCTGGAGAAGATGCCGCAGTGGATCGAGCAGTTCGGCGGCCCGAACCACGAGCCGGTGGCCTTCTTCTGCACCAACGACGCCCAGGCCGAGCCGGTCATCAAGTGCGTCGCGGCCAGCAAGAACGCCATCTTCGTGGAGCCGGGCTCGGCCTCCCCGCTGCTGGGCTATCCGGGCGCGCTGGGGCTCAACCTCTATGCCGAACGGGGCAACTGGCCCGCCATCATGAAGAAGATCGAGGCGGGGGTCGTCGCCAGGGGCGCCGGCGGCCGCATGGGCGACTGGGCCTACAGCTCCAACTATTCCTTCGTCGCCGGCCTGGGCGAACTGGGCAAGCGCGTGGTCGAAGGCAAGGCCAAGCTGAACAACCCCAAGGACATCTTCGACGCCCTTGGCAAGTACAGCCCCAACGCCAGCTGGAACGGGTCCTACTACACCGACCGGGGCACCGGGGTCCGGGTGAAGAACTATTTCCTGCTGTACATGGACACCTACATCTTCGGCCGGGGCTACATGGGCACCACCAGCCTGAAGATTCCGGAGAAGTACTTCACGGTCAAGTAATAGCCCTTTCCATCCCGGCGGCGCAGGCAGGATCCTCCATTCGCGATCCTTGCGGTGGATCCCTTGGGCCGCCGGCCTTTTCTAGGCGAGGTAGTCGGCTTCGGCCACCGCGCGGCCGCCCTTGAGGTAGACCCTGGGCACCCGGCGGCCGATCATGCTCAGCACCTCGTTCCGGTGCAGGCCGGCCCATTCGGCGACTTCCGCGACGCCCACCTCATCGGGGCCCGCGCGGCCCATGAGCAGGGCCTCGTCGCCCTCCGCCACGCTGGGCAGCCCAGTGACGTCCAGAATGAGCTGGTCCATGGTCACCAGGCCCACCACCGGGACCCGCCGCCCTCGGACCACCGCTTGGCCGCGGTTGGAGAGCCTGCGGCAGTATCCGTCGGCGTAGCCGATGGGAACCGTGGCGATCAGGGCGCCGCCCGCGGGCGCCCGCCAGCTTTCGTCGTAGCTCACGAACTCGCCTTCCTGGACCGGCCTCACCCTCGACAGGCGCGTCCGCAGGGCGAACGGCGTGCGGATGTCGGCCCGGTCGGCTAGCGGGGTGCGCAGCGGCTTGACCCCGAAGAAGATGGCTCCGATGCGCACCAGGTCGAAGCGGATCTCGGGATAGCGCATCAGCCCCAGGCTTTCGCAGACGTGGTGGAGCGGGAACTCGACGCCCGCCGCCCTGGCCTCGGCGACCACCCGGTTGAACAGGGCGAACCCGGCGAGGTCCGAGGCCCGGTCCCGATAGGCCAGCTGGGTGAAGATCCCTTCGAGCCGGAGTCCCGGCAGCGAGGCCATGCTGGCGATGAGCTGGGCGGTGCCGGCGTCGGGCTTGATGCCGAGGCGGTTCATGCCGGTGTCGAGCTTCACATGCACGGGCGTCCGGGTTCCCAGGGCCTCGGACGCGCGGGATAGGGCCTCGGCCTGGGGCAGATCGAACAGGGTCGTGCGCAAGCCGGCCCGGGCGCAGTCGGGGAAATACTCGGATGGGGTATGGCCCATCACCAGGATGGGGGCGCTGGGGAAAGCCTCCCTCAGTTCGAGGGCCTCCGGAAGGCAGGCCACCGCGAGCATATCCGCCCCCAGGCCAAGCAGTTCCCGGGCCATGGCCGTGGCGCCCAGGCCGTAGGCGTTGCCCTTCAGGACCGCCACGAGCTTCGGCGGGGCCCCGTCCCGGGCGGCGGGGCCGTCGGCGAGCATCTGCCGGACCACCTGGAAGTTGTGGGAGACGAGGTCGAGATCGACCTCGAGCCGGGTGCTTCGTTTCATGGACCGCCTCCTAGAACGCCACAGCCTGGCCGTCGCGGCGCGGATCCGCGCCGCCCATGAGGGTCATGGCCGGATAGTCGAACAGCACCGCGTGCACCCCGCCGAAGAAGAAGTCCCAGTCGTCGCGGATGACCAGGGAATGGCCGAGGGCTCCGAGCTGACTGCAGGTGTTGAGCGAGACCCGTCCCTCGAGGTTCAGGCCGCCCGTGTCCATCTGGAAGATGCGCGGTGCGTCGATGGCCGCCTGCAGGGGCATGCCGAAGTCGACGACGTTGGAGATCACCTGGGCCACGGTGGGGAAGATCCGGGTCGCGCCCGGGGAGCCGATGGTCATGAAGGGGCGGCCCTGGGGATCCAGCACCAGGGTGGGGCACATGCTGGACAGGGGGCGCTTGCCGGGCTCGATGGAGTTGGCGGAGCCCGGAATGGTCACGAAGTCATCCATATGGGTGTTCATGATGAAACCCAGGCCGGGCACCATCATCCCCGCGAAAAAGTGGTTGAGCGACTTGGTGACCGCCACCAGGTTGCCGTCCCGGTCCATCACCGAGAAACTGGTGGTGGAGCCGGACGGGTGCTTGCCGGGGACGCCCGGGGCGGGCGGGGGCATGGGCCGGTCCAGGGCGATCCGGGTGGCGGCCTCCCGGGCGTAGCTCTTGGCGCTGAGGCCGGCCATGGGCACCTGCACGAAAGCGGGGTCGCCCATGTAGCGGCCCCGGTCGGCGAACACCAGCTTCAGGGCCTCGGCCCAGAGGTGGACCGTGGCGGACGACTGCCAGCCGCGGGCCTGCAGATCGAACGTCTCCAGGATGTTCAGGAGCTCGACCAGGTGGATGCCACCGGAGGAGGCCGGGGGCACGGACTGGATGGTGTGGCCCCGGTAGGTGCCCATCGCCGGCTGGTGCTCCAGGACCTGGTACCCGGCCAGGTCCCGGGCCGTGATGATGCCGCCCTCCCGTTGCACCCCGTCGGCGATCCGCTGGGCGAGAGCGCCGCGGTAGAAGCCGTCGGCCCCCTGCGTCGCCACCTGGTCCAGGACTCCGGCCAGATCGGGGTTCACGATGGTGTCGCCAAGCTCGCGGGGCTGGCCGTCCTTCAGGTAGATGCCGGCGCAGGCGGGGCATTTCCGGATGGTGTCCGCGTGGTCCTGGATGAGCGCGGCGAGGAACGGGGTGACCGCGAAGCCGCCGGCGGCCAGGTTGATGGCCGGGGCCAGGACCTGGGCCCGGGTGAGCCGGCCGGATCCATAGTGGTCCAGGGCGTGGAGCAGGCCGGCCACTTCGCCGGGGACCCCGGCGGCCAGGGCGCCTGCGGCGGAGGCGTCGCCGATCACGCGGCCCTGGGCGTCGTGCCGGTACATGTCCGGCCTGGCGGCGGCCGGGGCGGTTTCGCGGAAGTCGATGACCACAGCCTCCCGCATCCCGGCCAGCTTCAAGGTCATGAAGCCGCCGCCGCCCAGGCCGGAGGCGGCGGGCTCCACCACGCCCAGGGCGAAGCCGGTGGCGATGGCGGCATCCATCGCATTGCCGCCTGCCCGCAACATGGCGATGCCGGCCAGGGAGGCTTCGGGCCGGGCGGAAGCCACGGCCCCGCGGGCGCCTGCGGCGGCCCGTCCGAAGCGCTCAACGGGCTGCCGGGTCGCCGGCGGGTTCAGGGCCATGGGGTCTCCCGTCACTTGAGCGGCTCCTGGGCCAAGGGGGGAACCTGGACCATGGGGGGCGCATGCCTGCGGTTGAGGTGCAGCATCAGGAAGAACAGGGGCACGCCCACCACCAGTGCGCCGAGGCCCCAGAACAACTGGACCTGGGTGGCCTTGGTCAGCAGCCAGACGGACACCAGCGCGGCCACCACCGGGATCACCGGGCCGAACGGGACCTTGAAGCCCATGGGCAGGTCCGGCCGCCGGTGGCGCAGCACCGGCACCGCCAGGCAGGTGGGCAGGTACTGGGCGAACCGGGACACCACGCTGATCGCCGCCAGCTGGACGAAGGATCCGGTCAGCGACAGCGGGATGGCGACCACGACCACCACCAGGCAGGATGCCCAGGGGGCGCCGAACCGGTTCAGCTCGGCCAGCTTGCGCGGCACGATGCGGTCCTCGGCCAGGGCGACTCCGGCGCGGGGGGCGACGAAGGAGGACACCACGTTCACCCCGAAGATCGACACCAGGGCGCCCAGGGTGACCAGCCACTTGCCGCCGCTGCCCATGAACACGCTGGCCGAATCCGCCACCGGGGCCACGCTCTTGGCCAGGGCCGGGCCGAGGGTGCCCACGGCGATGGCCTGCACCATGAAATAGATCGCCGCGCAGAACAGCATGGAAACCACCAGGGCCAGGGGCAGGGTCCGGCGCGGATCGCCCATGTCCTCGGCGGCCACGGCCAGGGCCTCGAAACCGGTATAGGCGTAGAAGATCACCAGGGCCGCGGTGCCGAACGTGTCGCCGTTGACCCCGGGCAGGAACATCGGGTGGAACTTGGCCCCGCTGATGAACCAGACCCCGACCCCGATGAACAGGAGGATCGGCAGCACCTTGCCGAAGGTGACCAGGACGTTGAGCACGTTGACCGGCTTGACCCCCAGCAGGTTCAGGGTGGTCAGGCCCAGGAAGATGGCCAGGATAATGAGGGTGCGGAAAGGCTCATGCAGGGCGGGCGGCCAGACCGCGCTGAGGGCGGTGACGAAACCCACCGGCATGGCCGACCAGGCGATGATGCGGATGGCCCAGCTCATGATGCCCACTTCGAAGCCCACGAACTTCCCGAAAGCCTCCCGGGCGTAGACGTAGGCCGCGCCGTCGCGGGTGAACCGGCCGGCGCACTCAGCGAAACAGAGCGTCATGGCCATCACCAGGAAGGCCATGAACACGTAGACGAAGATGCTGCCCGGCCCCATCAGCGCCATGGCCTTTCCCGGCAGCAGGAAGATCCCTGAGCCGATGATCCCGTTGACCCCGAGCAGCACGATGCTCCAGAATCCAATCCGGCTGCGCTTTTGCGTCGTCATGCGATCCTCCCTTCCCGTTGGCTGCAGACTTCCGCCAGGATCTGGAGTACGGGGCCGAGCACCCCGATGACGGGCATCCGGTCCAGCATTCTGTGCCTCTGGGTTGATGAAGCCTAGAGTACGCAGAAAATCAAAGAATATTAAGCCAAGATTTTTTAATTCCTTCCGTCATCCGCGGGCGAGTGGTCCGGTCGGGGGGTACCCAACCCCGCGGTGGTCCCATCGAAGATGGCCTGCGGGTTCACCGCCACCCGCGCCGATGGTTCAGTCCCGGCCTGGCAGTGGTCCATCGAGGAGCCGAACGGCGGGCGCTTCACCAGCGGCCAGGGCCGGGGCCGGAGGTGGAGTTCAACCGCCAGTGCCGCATCGTCCTGAACCGGCAGGGCACCATCCTGGTGGCGGGGCCCGCGGCTCCCGGGGCCCCTGCGTCCGCAGCGGCCGCGGCAGTGGCGGGCGCCCCTGCCAGCTGATTCGTCACGGACTGGTTTGGAACATTCGGAACGGTCCTCACGGGGTCCCAACGTGGATTGAAATTTCATCGAAATCCTGGGGATCGGCTACGCTGGTGGCCACCAGGTGGTAGAAGCCCGGCGCGGCCGGAGGCGTACAGGTCTGGTTCTCCATGTTCTGGGTTCCGCCGGGTTCCCGGAGGCTCCAGACCAGGGCCTGGCCGGCGGGGCGGGTGAAGGAGACCCTGAAATGGAAGGACGCCCCCGGCGCCAGGTCCACCCGCTTGGGGAGCACGGACACGGCGGGCAAGGGCACGGTCCCGTAGGCATCGAGATTGATGTCATCCACCAGGAAGAGGGCGGCGCTGGTGGAGGGGATCCAGGCGATGAACGCCAGGTCCACCGTCCGGCCCTGCATGCCACCCAGGGGCAGGACGGTGCGCACCCAATCCGGACGGCCATTACGTCGGTCGAAGGTGGCCAAGGTCCTCAGGGGAACCCCGGTCCGGTCATCCAGTAGCTTGACGGTCAGGGAACTGTCCGGATGTTTGGGATCGGGCCGGCTCCAAATCCAGAAGCTGAGTTCGGAGGTGTTCTTGTCGGCCGGGAAGGTCACCCGCTGGAACAAGGTGATGGGGCCCGCGGCGGCATCAAAGACGGCGCAGCGGTTGCCGCCATGGGCGCCGGGAAGGCGGCCCGACCGGTCCTGGAGCACCTGGGGAATCCCGGGACCGGGGGCGAAATTCTGGATCCATTTCGCCGCCAGGGGGTCGGTGTTCTCCAGGCCGGGATCCTGCAGGATCTGCTCATAGGCCATGGGCGGGAGGGTGAAGGGGACCGTCGGCCCGTCCAGGACCTGGCCGACCTCATTGGCGAGGATGGCCTGGAAGGTGTGGGCGCCCTGGGTGAACCAGCGGCCGGGATCGAGGGTGAGGACGTACGGCGGGCGGGCCAGCCTGGCCACCATCAGCCCGTCCACCTTGAACACGACGCTGCGCACGTCGGGGACCTCCGCGACGGTGGCCGTGAGCACCAGCTGCCGGCCCCTCAGTTCGGCGGTGGAGCGCAGGCTGCCGGTGAGATCGAAGCCGTCGTCCGTGGCGTTGGGATTGCCCACGTTGACCGCACCGAAGGCCTTGCGCACGGCGATGTTCTCCCGGGAATTGATCCCGCCCTGGCTGGGCAGCCGGGACTGGCGGAGGATCTCCCGCCGGGCATCCAGATAGGTGGCGGCGGGTCCCAGGGAGATCAGGGCCCCCAGGGCGAGGTCGAAGGTCCGGTCGTTGCCCAGGGGAGCGAGGCCCTCGGGGAGCCGGGGCGAGTAGTAGAGGCTTTCGGGATCGGCGGAAGCCCCATGGTAGAGAAAGAACAGGGCCCGGTTCAGGGGGCCGGAGGTATCGTGGGGGTCCTTGCCGTCGAACCCGGGCGCCCACTGGTCGAAGGCCCTGCCGTTCATGGAAGGCTTGTAGAAGGAACGCCTCAGCAGGGGTTCGAAGCCGCCCGAGACGTCCCGCGGCATCTGGGTGAGGGCCCAGGTGGAGTCCGCATCCCCGATGACGTCCTCCAGGGGGGTGCGGGAACCTCCGCCCGTGCGCGCCCAGGTGTCGATGAGCATCCCCATGAAATCGCACCCGCTTTCGTTGATCGCCCCGGCTTCCGTGCGCCCGTAGCGTGGGGCGTTCATCTTGTCGAGGAAACCGTGGGTGACCTCGTGGCCGAGGAGCATGAGGGTGGCGTTGGGCCAGGCCCGCACCGACGCGCCCAGGGCGATGGTGCTGGAATCGAAAAGGAAGCAGGTGTTGTCCGGGAAATAGGGACCATGCAGGTCCACCGTGAGGCCATGGTCCAGGTCGTCCAGGGGGCCCAGCCCGTTGACCTTGTTCACGTAGAAGTCCCAGATCTTGGCCACGCCGTACATGGTATCGGCGGCGATGGTCTGGGCGGTGGGCGAGGCGGGCGGGGTGGCCGGACCCTCCAGCTGGGAATCGCCCCATTCCGCGGTGGCATGGGCCAGGGTGGGTTGGTCCGCGAGGGGCGGCACGGGGGTGCCGGGGTCATAGTCCTTGATCCCCCGGTCGATGATCCGGCTGTTGCCCCGGGTGGGATCCTCCAGGCGGAAGGTGGCGTCGGGCATGCGAGTCATGGGCAGCGCCACGGTGCCGCTGTAGAGCGTGTGGCCAACGCCCTGGGCCGCCTCTCCCAGTTCGGCCACCCGCGGGATCGTCACCAGGAGGCCGCCCTGGTGGGCATCGAGAATGTAGTGGAATCCGGTTTCCGGCTGGGGCTGGACCAGGTCGGCGAGCAGGTAGCCGGTGACGTGCCGGGGGCACTGGGCGGCGTTGGGGACATCCGGGTCGGATGGGGGGGCCAGATTGAGGGTTTCATAGACCGGGTAGATGATCCGCTCCACCTTGCTGGTGGCCGCGAAGGGCTCGGCCCGGTGGAGTTGCTTCTGCAGTCCGGCCAGCAGCGTATGGGGCGCCAGGTCGGACCGGAGATCCCGGGGCAGGCCGGGCATGAACAGCCTGCCGCCATCCCCGGTGGCCAGGGCGGGGGACGGGGTCGGGGCCTGGAAGGCCCCGCGGCTTTCATGGGTGGCCATCACCGAATCCCAGACCCGCAGCCCCTGGTAGGTATGCTGCCATTTGGTGCAGGTTTCGTCCCGGAGCTTCACGCTGACCGTGGGGGTCCAGGCGTGGCCCGGGCCCAGATCCGGAAGGCCCATGAGCAGCCGGTGGGTGGCCGCCTCCCCCACCGGCCAGGGCAGGAAGATCTTGGCGGGGTCGGGGGCCTTGAAGGTCTCCCAGAGTTCCTTGGCGGGAGGGGGCGCGGGGCGGGGGTGGTGTTTCCTGGCGGCGGCCTGGACGGTGTCGGAAGCCCAGGCAGGTCCCGGGGCGAAGAGGAGGGCGGAAATCAGGAGAGAAGCAAACAGTCGGTGATGAGAAGGGAAATCCGGGGCCATTGAAGTCTCCACCGGCAGGACGCTCAGCTCAATAAGTATAATTTAATTATCAGTACGTCAACCAGCCGTGCCGAGGAAAAGTATCTTTAATAATTGCATGTAAATATCTCCTGGGTGAAAAGGCTGGTCCGCCATCGGGCGACGCCCGGGCCAAGTTTAAAATACGCTTGGCCCCGGATACAGCCACTCCGGTGGGAGGGACCGGATGATCAGTTTCCGGTGCAGTCCATTCGAATCCGGGAATGACCAAGCCCCGCAACGCCCCCAGGTCGCCCCGGATCCCGGGGGCCGCGGGGTCGGGAAGCGTGTTGAAATATTGAATTTTAAGGTAGTTTTGAACAGCCGTAGGCGTGGGTCAGGTACGGGACCGTGACGGTCTTCCGGCCGCGCAACTGCGGGTGGGAGGCGATCAGCTCAAGCAGACTGGCCTCCACCTGGGCCCGGGCCGCGGCCGGAAGGCTGGCGATGAAGCTCACCGACAGACTGCGGTCGACGATCACCTCGCGCGCGGGACCCACGTGCTGGTACGGGAAGCAGGTCTCTTCCAGCCCGGTGAACCGCGCGCCGGTGAACGGGCGGCGCCACTCGCCCTTGTGGAACCGTGGCGTGGCGCTTTCAAAGGGCGCAAGGATGGCGGTCATGGCGGCGACCCAGTCGACCGTTTCGTCCCGGACGTTCCACACCAGGCCCAGCCTGCCTCCGGGCTGCAGGACCCGATGGATCTCCGCCAGCGCCTCGGCGGTGGCGAACCAGTGGAAGGCCTGGGCGCAGAGGACCGCATCCACCGAAGCGTCGGCCAGCGGCAGGGCCTGGGCGGTGCCCTCCAGGGCCTGGATCCTGGGGAGGCCGGCGGTGAGCTGCTCCCGCATCTCGGCCACCGGCTCCACCGCGATCACCTCCGCTCCGGTCTGGCGCAGCAGCCGGGTGAACTTGCCGGTGCCGGCGCCCAGATCGACGCAGGTCGCGCCGGGCCCCAGGGCCAGCGTTCCGGTGAGCCACGACAGCAGTTCGGCCGGGTATGAGGGCCGGCCGCGCACGTAGGCCTCAGCTGCGGCGGCAAAGCCCTGGGCGGCGGAAGGGTGGACCTGGTCCATGGGCGGGTGCCTCCGAGGCCAAGATACCTCGCGCCCGTGCCAATGGGGCAACCAAACCGTTGAAATTCCAAGGCACCGGGCCAGAGCCTCGAACTCAAGGACGTGGTGACGGGTTCCGAGGGGCCCGGACCCGACCGGTGGCAGGTTTCGGCGGATTGGTATTTCGTTACGGATCCCGCCGCTTCGTCCATTCAGCCCCTGGGGCCGGGAATGGCCCGGTTCAGAACCGGGTGGGGCTTTCCGGGTAGGCGGAAAGGATGGTGTGCCCCCGGGTGCCATCCAGGAAGGTTCGCTGATCGGTGACGATGTCGAAGCAGTAGGTGGGCATCATCCGCACGCCGTCCGGAGCGGCCGGGTCCGGCACGGCGAAATGGCCCACGGGATCGTCCATGAGGCAGCAGGTGTGGCAGATGCCCGCGGCGTCCCACCACCGGGTCACCCCGGCCACCGACCTGGCCCGGTCCACGCCCTGGATCAGCATGGCCAGCAGGGCCTCCCGGGTCCGGATGGTGGCGCTGAACTGGCTGGCGCCGTTGAGCGGGCCCGCGAGGTGCTTGTCCAGGATGTGCTGGAGGGCGCCCTCGGTGAGCTCGAGTCCCTTGGAGCGCAGGAAGGCCTTGGCGAAAGCTTCCGAAACTTCAGCGGACGGGGGCGTGGGCACCCTGGGCGGCGCGGCCGGATCCATGCGGCGGACACTCTTCTTTTCGTCCCCGGGCTCCTCCGCCGCGGACGCGGCGCCTGGGAGCGGGGCCCAAGCCACAGGCCGTTTCCCCTCGGCCACCCGTTCTGGGACGGGCCGGGGCCAGAAGGTGTGCACCCCGCCTTCGTCGATCCGGCCAAGGCCCGGGGGAGTCGCTTGGGTATACCACATGTTGCCGTCGGGCCCCAGGAGCAGGCTGTGGAGCCCGCGGGGCGGGGAATCCTTGGCCGCGAGGGGCCAGAGGTCGACCTTGGGCTCGGGGAGGTCAGGGTTGAACCAGACGCACCCCAGGGTATTCCGCTCCGGGTCGGTGAACCACAGGGTTTCCCCAGTGCCCAGGGCCAGACGCTGGGCATGCGCACCCTTGGGCAAGGGCAGGACCAGGACCGTGGGCTCGGGCAGCTGCGCGAACACGTTGATCGAGTCCAGGCCTGGATGCGCGAGGAATACCAGGTCCCCATCACGGTTGGCGGCCAGGCTCGAGGGTTCGAAACCGTCGGGCAGACTGAAGGCCTGGGTCGTGCTGGCATGGCCACGCCCCAGATCCTTGCAATCCAGACAGTCGATGCCCCCGGGAAACGACACCCAGAGCTTGCCGCTGGCCGTGCCACAGAGGTGGGTGATGGCGGCCGAGAAGTGGTTGTCGCATTCAGCGGTGGAGACCGTGTCCTCTGTCCAGAACTTGAAGTCCCGCTCGAGGGTGATCTTGGACTCGTGGATGAAGGCGATCCGCCGGTCCGCGACCTTGGTCATGGCATGGACCGGTCCGCTCCCGAACATCACCTGGGCGCAATACCCGGTGGGGGTGATGAAGAGATACCGGGACTCTCCTTTCCGCATCAGGAACAGATCCCCCTGGGAACCCACGAGGATCGCGTCCTGGGGCAGGACGGTTTCGCGGGCGAAGGGCTTGGCAGGTGGTTCATAGAACTTGAAGGTCCCCAGCCGTTCCCGTCCCCCGCCGGCGAAGAAGGGATGCGCCAGGGCGCCGCCCCAATCCAGATCGAGGGTGCCTTCGGTCCTGGCCATGAACAGGCGGGCGCCATCCAGCCGGGTCCCCTTCATCCGGGCGCCGCTGAGATTGGCGCCGATGAGGCTGGCCCCCGAAAGGTCCAGGTCCCTCAGGTCCATGCCGGTCAGGTTCGCCGCGTTGAGATTGGCCCCGGGCACCAGCTGATCCGGGGTCGGCACCCTTCCGCCCAGGGGGGTCGCGATCCATTGGAACGGGGGGATCACGGCCGCGGTACCGGCCGCCGCGCCCCTGGGCCCCGCACCGAACAGGAGCCTGACCAGCGCCGAGTCGGCTCCCCGGGCACCGCCAGGGGCAGCGGGAGGCGCTGCGGCTGCCGCAGCGACGGGCGCGGGTTTTTTGCGGGCCTTCTTTTTCTTGCCGGCTTCCAGGCCACCCCCCCCCAGCCCAAGGCAGAGGCCAAGGGCGAAGGAACCCAGGGATCGTGCTATGGATAATGATTTAATCATATTTATCCTCGTCATAAAGTATAATGTGCAGTTAATTACGACGAGGTTCCCGCCCCTTGTCCCGGGCGGGAACAGGAGGGGCCGTCGGCGCCCAGATCGCGGGGCCAGTTTTCCCAACCTTCCATGATGAGCACGGGACGGCCGGCCTGCTCCCCCCGGTGGAGGGCACCGGCACCTTCAACGCGTGGGTCGAACTCCCCTTCCAGCGTTTTCCGGCCCCCGGGAAGGTGAGCTGGCGGCTGCGCCTGGTCCTGAACGAGGGGTGGACCCTGGAGACCAACTCCCCCCTCACCGTGGTCCCGGCCGAACCCGGACGTTGACGAAGCTTACGGAAACTGATTGAACCTCACCTTCAAAGGAGGGCGCGAACGCCGCGCCGGAAGCGCGCCACCAAGGCCCGTCTGAGGATGACTGACTTCACCGACGTCAACCTGGAAGGCGAACACCACCAGGCCGTCCCGGGGCTCCCGGAGTGCTGCGTGATGCTCTGGCCCGCCCGAAGGCGAGGTTTTATTAATAAAAATCATTGACTTCATCGAATAAATTATTAATTTATTTAAAATAACTGTGACCCCAGGTTCTCATAGGAGCCAATCCCATGGAAGTCACATCGCGTCTCCACCGTCCAGGACGTTGTTTCCTGGCTGTGCTTTTGTGGGTCGGGATCCTCGCCGGGCTTCCTTCCCGGGGGGACGACCACCGGTGGGTGCCCCGCGCCACGATCACGGACGCCCTGGGCCAGACCCACACCCGCTATGAACATTTTTATAAAGGCATCCGGGTCTGGGATTCCGAAGGCATTCTCCATACCCCCGCCAAGGGTGCCAAACCCTGGTGGGAGGGGGAGAGCCGCGAGCCCGGCTGGGAGTTGGAGATCGGCTCCTTGATGCCCCTGGCCAAGGTCCAGCAGAAGGTCCGGGAGGCCCAAGGGCCGGACGGCTCCAGGCTGGTGTTCGGGCGTTCGGAACTGGTGATCTTCCCGGTCATGGCCACCCAGGTCCGGGGCTCCGCCGGAGCCAAGGCCAATGCCTGCGACCAGGTCGAGTATGTGGCCGACCATGTCCTCGCCTATTGTTGAAACGCACCCTCTACAAACCCAGCCTCATGGGTCCCGACCTACCGGATGAATGGACCCCGGAGTTGGCCCGCATGGATGGCCACCGTGCCTCCGGCCCACTAAGCCGGGCCTTGTATTTTCTCAGTCAGGGGGTCGCCCGCACCCCTGCGCCCCCCACTCCCCCGGGCGTCCGGTGCTCCCGCCGCCTTCCGGGAGGCATGGCCGGCATCGGCCCGGACGCCACGGCGGCGATCTGGTACCGGGCGCTCACCACCTATCTGATGCTGGGGTCGGACTATGTCCACGCCCGGGAATCGGCCATGAGGGCCGTCACCGTCTCCCTGACCATGGAAGCGACGGAAGCGAACAGTTCCGTGTTCACGGTGGACAGCCTTTCGCTCCTGGGCATGCAAGGGACCAGCGAGATAAAGAGGTAGACCCCACCCCCGATTGGTCTCTTCCTTCGGCCTCCCGCACCCTGGCCTGGCGGAGCGTCATGGGGTCGAACCCAGCCTTTCGGCTTGAAATCCAGCATTATCATTTCCATTGTCAATGATCGTCGCCACGGAGGCCGCCTCCTCCGGTTAAGGTTGGGAGGCGGGATGGGGTTTGCAACGTTAAAAATTTCATCTCTACTTATCCTTTCAATTGTTCCCATAAAGCTATATAAAATCAGAGTATGGGCACAGGGCAGGGCGGGGACAACGAAGGTGGTCCGGCGACGGGCGGCGATTCGCCGGCCAGCGGTCCGGTGGCCACGGTGGTGGCCATCGACGACGACGCCATGACCCTGCTCATGATTTCCAGGACCCTCGCTGTCGCCGGCATGGTCTGCCACACGGCCACCGACGGCGTGGAGGGGCTCAGGCTCATCCGGGAGTTGAAGCCGGATCTGGTGCTCCTGGACATCGTCCTGGTGGGCGAGGACGGGTTCGGCATCTGCCGGGAAATCCGCCGGACCTGGTCCCCGGAGGAACTTCCGGTGGTCATGGTGACCGGTCTGGATGACCTGGGGTCCATCCATTCGGCCTACCAGGCGGGCGCCAACGACTTCCTGGCCAAGCCGCTGCACTGGAAGCATCTTTCCTTCCGGATCCTGCATGTGCTGCAGGCCAGCCAGTCCCTCCGGGAACTCCGGGAAAGCCTCGGGACCCTGCGCTCGATTCTGGCGGTGCACCCGGACTCCATCTTCATGGTGGACCGCGAGGAACAGGTCACCCTGGTCCATTCCGGCTCGCAGCGGGGGGAGAGCGGCCATCGTCCCGCCCTGGGCACCCTGGCCAGGCTGCTGCCCGAGGACCTGGCGGCGCAGGTCCGGGAGCGCTGCCAGCAGGCCCTGGGCACGCCGTCGGAGGTGCTCAGCCTGGACTTCACCCACCCCTTCGAGAATGAGCCCCGGTTCTGCGAGGCCCGTTTCGTCGCGTCAGCCCAGGACCGGGTCCTGGTGATGGTGCGGGACATCACCCAGCGCAAGCTCTTCGAACAGCAGATCCGGCACATGGCCTACCACGATGTGCTCACCGGGCTGTGGAACCGCCACGCCTTCAACTCCACCCTGGAGCGGCTCCTGGCGGAAATCCAGCGCAGCGAGGGGGCGCCCCTGCCCCTGAGGGCGGCCATCCTCTACCTGGACCTGGACAATTTCAAGCGGGTCAACGACACCCTGGGCCACGCCCTGGGGGACGACCTGCTGAAGGTGGTCGCCGCCCGGGTTTCCGAGGTGCTGCGCCCTTCGGACATGCTCGCCCGGGCTGAGACCGGCGACGGGGACTCGGTGGCCCGCATCGGCGGCGACGAGTTCTGCCTGATCCTCGGCAACATCTCGAATCCGATGAACGCCGGGCGGGTGGCGCAGCGCATCCTGGAGGTGCTGCGCCAGCCGATCCTGCTGGAAGGCCATGAGCTGGTGGTCACCCCGAGCATCGGCATCGCCCTGATCCCCCAGGACGGCCAGGACCCGGACACCCTGCTGAAGAATGCCGACCGGGCCATGTACGCGGCCAAGGAGGGCGGCCGGAACCGCTTCCAGTTCTTCGATCCGTCCATGAGCACGCGGCTGCTGGAATGCTTCGCGCTGGAGGTGGGCATGCGCCGGGGCCTGGCCCACGGGGCCTTCCACGTGTTCTTCCAGCCCCAGATCGACGCCCGCAACCACACGGTCATCGGCATGGAGGCCCTGCTGCGCTGGGACGACCCGGAGATGGGCTCCATCTCCCCCACCCGGTTCATCCCGGTGGCCGAGGAGACCGGCCTCATCGTGGAACTGGGCGAGTTCGTGTTCCGGGAGGCGCTCACGTTCATCCAGGCGCTCCTGGCCGAGGGGCTTCCGTCCATCCGGGTGGCGGTGAACCTGAGCAGCGTGCAGATGCTGGACCCGCAGTTGCTGGACCGCATCGAACACTGCATCGCCCTGACCGGGGCGAACCCCATGAACCTGGAGGTGGAAGTCACCGAAAGCGTGCTGCTGGAGAGTTCCGGCCAGGCCCTCAACGCCCTCCGGCGCATGAAGGACCTGGGCATAACCTTGGCCCTGGACGACTTCGGCACGGGCTTCAGCTCCCTGAGCTACCTGCACCACTATCCCTTCGACATCATCAAGATCGACCAGTCCTTCATCCAGTCCCTTTCCTCCGAATCCCAGAGCCGCAGCCTGGCCGCAGCCATCATCGCCATGGGCAAGAGCCTCGGCCTGGAAGTGATGGCGGAGGGAGTCGAGCACCTGGACCAGGCCAACTTCCTGCTGGACCGGGGCTGCCACAAGGCCCAGGGCTTCCTCTACGGCCGCCCCATGAGCCCCGGAGTCTTCCGCGCCTTCTACCGGGAGCAGTTGGCACGCGTTACTTAGCACCGTTGGATCACGTTTGAATTAAGCGTTCGGCTGGGCCCAAGCAGCCGTAAGGTCGCAAGCGACCTGACGGCTGTTAGAGGGTGCGCAGGCCGCCGGGGGTGGCGATGCGGGCCACCAGGCCGGGCGCCTGGCCTCCGGGCGGAAGCGAGAGGGTGAAGGCATCCTGGAACCCGATGGCCCGCAGCAGGCTGGCGATGGCCGGCGCCTGGGGATGGAACCCATGGAGCCCGGCCAGGGTGCACCCCGAATCCAGGAGCAGGGCGGCGGGATGGGGTTCGGTCTGCCACTGGATCAGGATCGGCGCGACGCCGTCGAAGGGCAGGCCGCCCTGCGGCGGCAGGGTGATCTCCCAGCGCAGGGGACCCCGCTCCATGGGCTCGATGGCGCCGAACGCGGCGGAATGGGCCGCGGCGGCCCGGATGTCGCCGGTGCGGGCGACCCAGGCGGCCAGGCGGGGGGGCTGCTCCCGGTCCAGATGGAACCAGCGCGGGTGGTCCGGAGCGGCGGCCTCCGGGTCCACGGCGATCACCTCCAGATACACCGCAGGCCCCAGCTTGAGCAGGCAGTTGTGGGTGCCCATGCGCGGGTGCTTGCCTCCGGCCTGGGCGGTGACGCCCAGGGCCTCCCGCACGTACGCCACTCCGGCGGCCAGGGTTGGGGCGGTCACCACCAGGTGGTCGAGCCGGGAGCTCACGGCTTCTTCCCGGCTTTGGGCGGCTTGGACTTCTGCCGTTCCAGTTCGGCCTTCTCGGTGGCGCTGGACATGACCACGATGGAGATGCGCCGGTTCTGCGGGTCCGTGGGCTCCTTGTTGTCCAGGGGCACGCTGTCGGCGTAGCCGGTCACCCGCTGCACCTGGCCGGGGCGGACCCCCGAGGACTCCAGCACCCGCCGGGCGGAATTGGCCCGGTCGGCGCTCAGCTCCCAGTTGGTGTAGGTCTTGCCCGGGTAGGCGGTGGCGTCGGTGTGGCCGCCGATGAGCAGGTGGTTGGGCAGCTTGCCCAGCTCCTGGGCGATCTCCTTGAGGATCTCCATGGTATAGGGTTTGAGCCGGGCGGAGCCGGAGTCGAACAGCACCTGCTTGAGCTTGTCCCGGATCTGGATGCGCAGGCCCTCGTCGGTGAAGTCGAAGCTGATCTGGTCCTTGAAGGCTTCCAGCAGCTTGTCCTGGTTGAAGGCCTTGGAGATGGCCTGGGCGGTCTCCTCCATGCGCTCGCGCTCCTTTTCGCCGGTGTCGTCCTCCTCCACCACCGGCGGGCCGCCGCCCTCTTCCCCGGTGGTGCCCTGCTTCATGCCCTGGCCCCCGGGGAGGATGCCGGTCTTCTGGATCTCGTACTGGGTGAGGATGGCCTTGCCCTTTTCGGTCTTGAAGAAGTCCGGGTCCTGGAACATCCCGGCGATGCCGGCCTTGGTGTTGGAGGTGGTGGAGTTGAGCAGCCACATCAGGAGGAAGAACGACATCATGGCGGTCACCAGGTCGGCGTAGGCCACCTTCCAGGCGCCGCCGTGGGCGCCTGTATGGCCGCCCTTCTTCTTGATGTACTTGACCTTGATTTCGGGTTGCTGCTCGGCCATGGGGGACTCGGTTGGACTTCATGTCCGGGCTTCGCCCGGGCATGAAGTGGGGGTTTGGGGGGACGTAGAGCGAGCAAAGCGAGCGGGCGGTCTCCCCAATGGTTATCAATCAACGTGGCTTGATCTGGCGGACCACTTCCTCGAGTTCCTGGGAGCCGGGGCGTTCAGTGGAAGGGATGTTGCGCCGGGCGAATTCCACCGCCGTCACCGGCGCCGCGCCGTTGCCGAAGGCCACCAGGCCGGCCCGGATGGCGCTGAAGAAATGCCCTTCCGCCGCGTTGATCTGGTCGATGTTCTTGGCCAGGGGGCCGAAGATCCCGTAGGAAAGGAAGATGCCCAGGAAGGTGCCCACCAGGGCCGCGCCCACGTGGCCGCCGATGACGTTGGGCGGCTGGTCCAGGAAGCCCATGGTGATGACCACGCCCATGACGCAGGCCACGATGCCGAAGGCGGGAAGGGCGTCGGCCACGGTGTTCACCGAGGCTCCGGGCTGGGCGGACTCCGCGTGGTGCACGTCCAGGTCCATGTCCATGACCTGGTCGATCTCGTCGATCTTGGCGGAGCCGTTAATGAGCAGCTTGAGCGAATCGCAGAAGAAGTCCAGGGCGTGATGGTCGCTCAGCATGTTGGCGTATTTCTTGAAAATGGAAGAGCTGTGGGGATCGTTCACGTCCTGCTCCAGGGCCAGCAGGCCGCCCTTCTTGATGTTCACGTAGACTTCGTACTGCAGCATGAGGGACTCCATGTACACCGCCTTGGTGTATTTGCTGCCCTTGAACGGCTTGGAGATGTTCGCCACCACGGCCTTGATGGAGTTCATGGAGTTGCCGGCCAGGAAGGAGCCGATGGCGGCGCCCAGCAGGATAGTGAGTTCCGCCGGGAGCGGCTCCATGAGGATCTTGATCTTGCCACCCTCCATGGTGTAGCCAGCCAGCACGGCTCCGAAGACCACGACCAGACCGATGATGAAAAACATTTATGGGGCTCCCTCTTCATTCTTTCGGAATCCTGGGCTGAGTCTTAAATTTAACCTAGATTCCAACCTGCCGGGGGACCATGGCGGGGATCCGGGGGAAGGGGTAGGCTTGAGAGCCTGCCGAGACAGGCTCTTATCCCCATGACATTAACCTTCGACGTCCATGGCCCGACGCTCACCGGGGCCCTTGCCCGCCTGGCCTCCATCGGCTTCAGCGAGGCCGGCGTATGCCGGCGCCTGGGCCTGGAGGACCTGGACGACCTGCAGCTGCGCGCCATCCCCATCTACCGCCAAGAGCGGCTCCAGGAGCGGGACGCCCTGGCCGCGGCGATCGAACTCCTGCTGCTGCAGGGGGCTGTGCCGGAAGCGGAGCTGGACCAGCTGTTCGCCCGGCCGGACCAGGAGGCGCTGGCGGACGCCGGGATCCTCCAGCAGGCCGACGGTTCAGTAAGGGCCCTGGCTTCGCTGTATCCGGTCGGCCGGGCCCTGGTCTTCTCCGACCACGCCTGGCCGCAGATGAACCAGACCGGATACGCCACCGTGCCCCGGGACCAGGTGATGGGGATCGGCACCGACAGCCGTTGGCTGGCCCGGGCTACGCTGCGCCGGCCGGTGGGGTCGGCCCTGGACCTCTGCTGCGGTTCCGGCGTGCACGCGCTCCTGGCCGCGGCCCATGCCGGCCAGGCCACCGCCGTGGACTGCAATCCCCGCGCCGCCCGCTGCTCCGCGTTCAACGCCAAGGCCGCGGGCCTGGCCAACCTGGAAACGCTCCAGGGCGACCTCTACGCCCCGCTGGGGGACCGCCGCTTCGGACTGATCACCTGCAACCCGCCATTCGTGCCGGCCCCGGCCCAGGAAGTGGGCTACCGGGACGGCGGCCGTTCCGGCGAGGAGATCCAGCGCAGGGTGGTGGCGGGCCTGCCCCTCCACTTGGCCGAAGGCGGCACGGCGCAGCTGGTCACGGAACTGGGCGAACGGGATGGGGAGCCCCTGGAGGACCGCCTGCGCACCTGGCTGGACGGAGCCCCCATGGCCATCCACATCCTCCGGCTGCGCACCATCCCCGCCCAGGCCTACGCCATCGGCCACGGCGACGGCGACGCCTATGCCGACTTCCTGGATTCCGTGGGCCGCTGGGCCGCCAACCTCCGGGCCCAGGGCTACCGCCGGATGGTGTCGGTGCTGCTGACCTTCCAGTGGAGCAGGGAGCCCTGGACCCGGGTGGACCAGGCCCACCCGCCCGTGCGGGATGCCGGCCCGGAACTGGAAGCGCTGCTGGCCGCCGAGCGCCTCGCCCGGGACCCTGGCCTGGAGGACCGGCTGCGGGCCGGCCGGGTCGTGCGCACCGGTCCCGTGGCCTTGCTGGAGTCCCGGTCCCTGGGCGCCCCGGCGCCGGCGACCGCCCAGGCGCGGCTGGCCGGTCTGGCCATGCCCATCGAGCATCCGCTCACGGCCATGGAACGGGACCTGCTCTGCTGCCTGGATGGGCCGGCCGCCACGGCGGACCTGCTGGCCGCGGCGGCCAAGGCAGGGGTGGCGGACCGCATGGTCCTGGACGCCCTGGCGGCCCTGGTGCGCAAGGGCCTGGTCGGGCCGGCCTGACCGCTCTTGGCTGTCCAAGATAAGGGCATTCCCCCGTATCTCCTCAAGATGTGGATCCACGTGGAGGGGCCGGAACGGGTGCTGGAGCATTACCTGATCGCCTGCGCGGGGCGGAAGATCGCCGCGCAGCTCTCTCCGGCGCCCGTCCAGCGGCGCGTCGCGATGGCGCTGGAAGGGGAACCGTTCCCGCCCTGGGCGCACTCGTCAGGATCGGTATCCAGGAGGTGACGCCATGTCCTTGCCCACAGCCCTCTGCTTGGCCCTCCTGGCCCTCCTGCCCCTGGGGGCCGTGGAGGTCGAGCCCCGCCATCCGGTCATCCAGGCCGGGGAAACCTGCGCCTTCCGGGCGCGGGTCCCGGACGCGGAGGACCCGCGGTGCGTGTGGTCGGTGCGGGGGGAAGGCGGCGCCATCGGGGCCGACGGGGTGTTCGCGGGCCCGCCGGGGACCTACCGGGTGCGCGCCGCCCGGACGGCGGACCTGGCGGACTTCGCCGAAACTGGCCTCGTGGTGCTGCCGTCCGAAACCGCCCTGCGGGTCGCCGTTCTGGTGCTGGGCCGGGAGACCTTCCAGCCGGGCTGGTCGGAGGCGCTGCCGTTCCGGGATCTCCAGGGCCCGGGCCGGTTCGGGGATCCCGGGGCGGTGGTCAAGGCGCTCCGGGGCGGGGACAGGCCCGATTCCCAGATCTTCGGCTACGGGCTGGAGGTGTCCGTCCGCTGGGCGCGGCCGGTGGCCCCGCCCGGCGTCCAGCTCCTGTCCTTCCTGGAATCCTGGGAACCGCGGCGCTTCGAGGTGACGGGCCTGGCCTCCCTGCGGATCCGGGTCCATGGGCCGGTGCGGGGCGCGCGGGTGGAAACCCTCACCCGCATCGCCGAAGGCCGCTGGACCAGCCGGACCGAGGAGCTCTCCCTCTGGGTGCGGGGTCTGATGCCGCTGGCGGGCAATGGCTTGGCTGGGGACGCGGACGGCCTCGGCCTGGCCGCGCGCTTCCGGCGCCCCGAGGGCCTGGCCCTCATGCCCGACGGCGCGGTGGCGGTGGCGGATTCCCAGGCCCACGTGATCCGGGTGATCCATCCCGATCGGGGGGCGTCCACCCTCTGCGGATCCCCCGGCGATTCCGGCCACCAGGACGGGGATCCGGCATCGGCCCGGTTCCGGGGGCCCACCTTCCTGGCGGCCTGGCCGGAGTCCCGTCCCGGGCCGGCCCTGGTGGTGTCCGATTCCGGCAACCACGTCATCCGCGCCGTGGACGGCCAGGGCCGGGTGACGACTCTGGCGGGGGTCCCCGGGCGGGCCGGCCACCTGGACGCCCCCGTGGCCCGGGACGCCCTGTTCCAGGACCCCCAGGGTCTGGCGGTGGACGAGGCGGGGAACATCCTCGTGGCTGACCGGGGTAACCACGTCATCCGCAAAATATCCGCCGAAGGGGCGGTGACGACCCTGGCGGGCCTCCCCGGATCCCCGGGCGCCCTGGACGGTGCCGGACCCGGCGCCCGGTTCGCCGGCCTCCGGGGCCTGGCCCTTAGCGTGAACCTCCCGGGCCGAGCGTTCTACAACCTCTACGTGGTGGACGGGCACAGCGTGCGCCGGGTGACCCCCGTCGGCGAGGTGACGGTTTTCTGCGGCGACCCCGCCGTTCCGGGGCCCCCCTGCGGATCGGCCATCCTCCCCGGGAAGCCCTGCCTCAACCAGCCCCACGGCCTCGCCGCCGCGGGCAACTACCTGGTGGTGGCCGACCGGGGAAACCACGCGGTCCAGATCCTGAGGCCCGACTGGGAGGGCAGGGCCGTGTGCTCCACCGTGGCCGGCGATCCGGACCTGGCCGTGTCCCGGTCCGGCCTTCTGCGCTGCAACATCCCGGGCCCGCTGGAGGAGGAATACGGGGCCCTGGACCAGCCCCTGGGCGTGACCGTGGAACCCTGGGGGACCATCTTCGTCTCGGACGGGGCCGCGGTGGTCCAGTGCGTGGAGCCCTCCCAGACCGCGTTCCTGAAGCCTCCGGCCCTGCTCATCCCCGGCCGCCGGGTGGCCGCCGCCGGTGCCCCCTTCACCGTGGGCTGCTCCGGTCCCAGGCCCTGGGGGCTGGAGCTGGACGAGCCTCCCCCCTTCCTCTGGTCGCTGGCGTTCATCGATCCCCGCACCGGCCGGCCCGCGGCTCCCCGGATCAAGGGGGAAGGCTCCGGCCCGGGTCCCGAGTTCGCCAAGGTGACGCTGGAGGAGCCCGGGGAGATGGAGGTGCACCTCACCTGCGTCACGCCGGAGGGACTTTCTTTGAAGTGCGTCGAACCGATGACGGTGGTACCGGCGACATAGGTCCTGCGGCACTCCCAAGGCCTGAAAGGGCTTGCGGTTCCCCTCCAGCCCCCTTTCGGTCATGATATTCACAAGGTGCTGGGAAATGTTCCCGCTTCTCGGGGCCTGGCCGGCGACGGTGGCGGTCAGGTTTAGGGTCCTCCATCGTTCCAGGCAATGTCCGTCAGGGTGACCCTGGGAATCCCCGCGGAATGGGAGGAAGTCAATGACCGGTTCTCGATCGCCTTGGCCCACGGGGCCTCAGGCCCCGGTTTTCCTTCAGGGTTGGCACCCGTTCGCCACCGACCAGCTGGCGGCGGGTTTCGCCGGAGCCGGCGGGGCCGGGGTGATCCGGGTGCCGGCCTTCCCGGACATGGAAAGCCTGTCCCGGCGCCTGGCCGAGGCCTGCGGCGCCGGCAAGGGCCATGTGGGCCTGGACTTCCGGGGTGTGCTGGGGGAGTTCTCGGCCCGCCTGGACACCGCCGCCCACAACCTGGCCACGTTCCTGATCCACGAATCGGACCTCCTGCCCGAGCGGCTGGAGGCCCTGCGCGCCTGGCACCTGCCCCGGCTGGTGGTGGTGCGGGACGCCGATGAGGCCGTGGCGGCCCAGCAGGGCGGAGCCGCGGCGCTGCTGGCGGCCGAGGGCGAGGGCCTGGCGGACCGGCTCATGCGCATGCTCAAGGCCACCTCGCTGCCCTGCTTCGCGCCGGTGGCGGGCAACGCCGAGGAGGGCCACGACCTCCTGGCCCGGGGCGCCTCCGGGCTGCAGCTGCGCTCCCCGTCCCTGCTCCGGGCCGGGGCCGCCGAGTTCCTGAGCAACTTCCGCAAGCGCCTGGCCGAGGCCCTGGGGACCCCGGCCTTCGAGAGCCTGGTGGAGAAACCGGCGCCTCCCCTGCCTTCCCTCAAGATCCGCAACCTGGAAGTGCCCTACCCCATCATCCAGGGCGGCATGGGCATCGGCATCTCCTGGGACCGCCTGGCCGGGAACGCCGCACGCTGCGGCTGCGTCGGCATCGTTTCGGCCATCGGCACCGGCTACCGCTATCCCGGCTTGGCCAAGACCCGGGCCGGCCGCCCCGACCAGCCGGAAAACCTGCAGAACACCGAAGCCCTGCAGCGCATCATCAAGGACGCCCTGCGCATCGCCGGCGGCCGCGGCGTGGTGGGGGTCAACATCCTCTGCGCCATCAACGAGTACGAGCGGGTGGTGCGGGAATCCGTGGAGGCCGGCGCCCGCCTCATCATCTCCGGGGCCGGACTGCCCCTGGCCCTGCCCGACTACGTGGGCGACCGGGACGTGGCGCTGGTGCCCATCGTCTCCTCAGCCCGGGCCCTGAAGCTCATCTGCAAGACCTGGGAGCGCAAGTTCAACCGCAAGCCCGACGCGGTGGTGCTGGAGGGCCCCGAGTCCGGCGGCCACCAGGGTTTCTCCCTGGAGCAGTGCACGGACAAGGCCTACTCCCTGGATGCCCTGCTCCCCTCCGTCATCGAAGAGCGCGACCAGTGGGGGGATTTCCCGGTGATCGCCGCCGGGGGCGTGTGGGACCGGGCCGACATCGACCGGCTCATGGCCATGGGCGCCGGCGGGGTGCAGATGGCCACCCGCTTCATCGGCACCTTCGAGTGCGACGCCCACATCAACTTCAAGGAAGTGATCCTCCAGTCCAAGCGCTCCACCATCGCCCTGCACGGCTCGCCGGTGGGCATGCCGGCCCGGGGCGTGATGACCGCCCTGCACCGCCGCATCATTGAAGGCACCGCGCCCAAGATCAAGTGCATCAGCAACTGCGTCGCCCCCTGCGACCGCGGCAAGGGCGCCGTCAAGGTGGGCTACTGCATCGCCGACAGCCTGGGCGACTCCCGGGGCGGAGACATGGAGTCGGGGCTGTTCTTCACCGGCAGCAACGGCTGGAAGCTGGACGACCTGATCCCCGTACGGGACCTGGTGGGGGAGATCACCGAGGACTACGGACTGGACCGCCTGGCGAAATTCAACGCCTAGAACCTAGAACTTCCATACCAGCAGACAGGCATCCTTACGGCCGGGCAGGGGTATCCGCCGCAGGGGTTCCTGCCCCGGCACGGTGAAGGTGTTGCTCACCAGCAGGCTGCCCGGCCGCATTTCCCGCACCGCCTTGGCCCACAGGGCCGGCATGGGCGCCGGGGACAGGAAGGCGTAGACCACGTCATAGCCGCTGAGGTCCTCCCGCCACAGGCTGCCCCAGCGGATCCGGCAGTTGCCGCGGCGGGGCAGGGTGCGCAGCCAGGCGGCGAGGCAGGTGAGCGGGGAGGCCTCCACCCCGCGGAATCTGGAATCGGGGCGTTCCCGGGCCAGGAAGGCCAGGGGCCCGCCCAGGCCGGCGCCGAGATCGGCGAAGCGCACCGGATACGGGGGCAGCAGGGCCAGCAGGGCCTCCCATGCGGCCCGGTTGGAGTTGTACAGGGGCACCCGGGTGAGGATTCCGCCGCCGTACACCACCAGCAGCAGCACCAGGGCCACGGGCCAGACCCAGCCCGGGGCGGGGTGGCGCACCAACAGCAGCACCACCCAGGGGAAGCCCAGCAGGAACGGGAACCACCGGGGTGACAGGCCCAGGCCCCGGCCGGTACCCACCGCCAGGGTGCCCAGCAGCACCAGCACCCCCGTGCCGTGGATGGCCCGGGGCATCAGCCCGGCCCGCAGCACCAGGGCCAGGAAGCCGAAGGCCACGGCCTGGGCCAGGCAGGCGCGGAAGAGGGGGGGCCATGAGCGCATTCGGCCATTATAGTGGACGGATGACCTGCATCGGCCGTTTCGCGCCCTCCCCCACCGGTGAACTGCACCTGGGCAACCTGCGCACGGCCCTGGCCTCCTGGCTTTCGGCGAGGGCCCAGGGCGGGCGCTGGCTGATCCGCATGGAGGACGTGGACGGCGCCCGCTGCGGTCGTACCCTGGGCGAGGCCCAGCTGCGGGACCTGGCGGCCCTGGGGCTGGAAAGCGACGGCCCGGTGCTCTGGCAGTCCCGGCGCCACGGGGCCTACCAGGCAGCGCTGCAGGCCTTGTTCCAGGCTGGGAGCCTGTACCCCTGCGTATGCACCCGCAAGGACCTGGCCCTGATGGGCTCGGCCCCGCACGGGGAGGACGGCCTGCGGCCCTACCCGGGGACCTGCCGGCGCCGGCCGCTGCCGTTCCTGCGCCCGGACGCGCTGCGCTTCCGCTTGCCCGAAGGCAGCCTGGCCTGGACGGACCGGGTGCTGGGCCCCCAGCAGGACGATCCGGCCCGGCTCACCGGTGATCCGCTGCTGCACCGCCGGGACGGCTGCTATGCCTACCATCTGGCGGTGGTGGTGGACGACGGCGCCCAGGGGGTGACCGAAGTGGTGCGCGGCACCGACCTGCGCGGCGTCACCGCCACCCACATCCGCCTGCAGGAAGCCCTGGGCCTGGCCCGTCCGGACTATGCCCACCTGGGCCTGGTGACCGCCCCCGGCGGCGCCCGGCTGGGCAAGCGGGACGGGGCCCTGGGCCTGGCGCTGCTTGCCCACCGGGGCGTGGGCGCCGCCCAGGTGCTGGGCTGGCTGGGCTGGAGCCTGGGCTGCCTGGAGCGGCCGGAACCGGTTTTGGCGGCCGAGCTGGTGCCTGGGTTTCGCTGGGCACGGGTGGATCTGGGGCCGGTGGCGGTTCCCCCGGGTTGGTGCGGATAGCCGATGGGTCATCGCACATTGACCTGGGCCCAGGATAGACTAAACTAACTTAGTCTAGTTCACATGGAGCGAGCCATGCACACGGTCAATATCCACGAAGCAAAGACGCATCTTTCCCGGCTGGTTGAGCAAGCCGCAGGGGGAGAGCCGTTCGTCATCGCCAAGGCGGGCAAGCCGCTGGTCAAGGTCATGGCGCTGGGCGCACCCGCGGCTGGACAGACTCGCCGCCTGGGCTTCCTGGCGGGGGAAATTTCAGTACCATCCGACTTCGATCGCATGGGCAGCGAGGAAATCGAACGTGAATTCGAGGGTGAAGCATGAAATTGCTCCTGGACACGCACCTGCTGCTCTGGGCGGCGGGGCAGCCTGACCAGTTGTCTGCCGCCGCCCACCACCTGCTCGATGATCCGCAGAATGAGCTGATGTTCAGTTCCGCCAGTTTGTGGGAAGTCGCCATCAAGCGCGGTCTAGGGCGCGATGATTTCCGCGTTGACCCTCGTCTGCTTCGTCGCGGCCTGCTCGACAACGGGTACAGTGAACTGCCAATCACGAGCGAACATGCGGTTGCCGTCGACGGCCTGCCGCCCTTTCACAAGGACCCCTTCGACCGCATGCTGGTCGCACAGGCAACCGTCGAAGGCATTGCGCTGCTTACCGCCGATCCGTGGGTGGCCCAGTATCCCGGTCCGGTCCGGCGGGTCTGATATGGGAACAAGGGGTGGTGCGGATAGCTGATGGGCCATCGCGCATCGACCTGGACTCAGAACGGACTCAACCCCAGCATTCCTTCAAAGTCCGAGCCCGATAGGGCGGCCGATTGCAGGTTCGCTGGGGCACCCCCGAGATGCAGGGCCTTTTCATCGAGGCACGCCACGACCATCTTTTTCCATGATTCGCCAATCCATTCCAGGTCCCGATCGGCATACGGCTGCACGCGGTGCACGGTCCAGCCTGCCCCTTCCAGCTCCGTGACCATCTCTGGTGCGGCTATCGCATTTGTCGAGTGGATGATGACGGGAGCCACCGGCGCATGCCGGGCAAGAACATGAACGATGTTTTGGCCAGTTCCCGGTTCGAAGACTTGCCCATCCCGCTTCTGGTTCGGCCCCAGATCATGATCCAGGGAAAAGAGTATGACCTTCGTCAGATTCTCCCTCAGCCACTCGACCATGTCAGGCGCCGTCTCAAAAAACACGGCCTGATGGGAGGGATACAGGCGGGCGAGGACCTCTTTCATGCGTTCGATCCTGCAGGCCTCGTCGTCAAGAATCGCAATCATCACAGGGTCCCCTCTGCGAATGAATGAGGTTGAGTGACCGCCGTTGTCTATTTGCCGATGACTTTTTCCACTTGGCCGATCTTTTTCTGAATTTTGCCGCTGACCTTCTCATCCTGGCCTTCAGCCTTTAAGGGAGGATTATTCGAAGCCTTGCCGGCGGTCTCCTTGACCTTGCCTTTGAGTTCATGGAAAGCGCCTGCAACCTGATCCTTCGTGCTTGATTTCATTTTGCTGACTCCTCGAGAAAAAACGCTGCCGTGCACACCGAAGGGGTGGCCCAAGAAGCCAAGCATCTTTCGGGCCACAAATTAACTTGCTTTATTTTAAATAATTATAATCATGGTCCGGGAGAGAACCGGGTTCATCGATCATTCTGGAATAGCGCGTCAAGCGATCTTTTGCGGCGCGCGGCACCAGGGCGCCGCCCGGGCCACCGAAGGCCAGATGGACACCGCGCCCCCACCCAGGAGCGTGGGGCAGGGTATCGATCCGGAGCGATGCACCCTCCCTATCCCTCAAAATGAAGTTGGGTCAGATCAAAATGCAGGGGAAGCATCCAAATGGGAATGCAAATATTGTGTTTAAACAACTATTTACAAACTGGATCGGAATTTGCTTGAGCCTCCAGAATCACCAGGAGGGAAAACACCCATGAGCAGCGGAACCATCGAAACAGGCCTTTCGAGAGAGGCGCATGACATCCACCAGGCTCTGGCGAGTCTGCAGGAGGAACTGGAAGCCATCGACTACTATCACCAAAGGGTGGACGTTTCGGACGACGAGTCCCTGAAGGACGTCCTGGCCCACAACCGCGACGACGAGATGGAGCACGCGACGATGCTGATGGAATGGCTGCGCCGGGTCATGCCCGGCTTCGACCTCCAGATGCGCAAATTCCTGTTCAGCACCGGCAGCCTCACTGCCCTTGCCGCGGTAAAGGCGGCCACCCAGGCCCCGAGAACCGGATTGGGGTTGGGAAGCCTGCAGGGCAAAGAGAACAAGGAGCAGTCATGACCGACATCCTCAGGCGCGACCTGGCACCCATCGCGGAGGGAGCCTGGCAGGAGATCGAAAGGCAGAGCACCCGCATCCTGAAGGGCAACCTCTCGGGGCGCAGGCTGGTGGATTTCTGTGGCCCGCTGGGGTGGACTTTCGCCGCGGTGAACCTCGGCAGGCTGGACCTCGGGTCCGGCGAGGCACGGGACGGGGTGGCCTGGGGCATGCGCAAGGTCCTCCCCCTGGTCGAGATCCGGGTTCCCTTCAAGCTGGGGATCTGGGAACTCGACGACGTGGAGCGCGGGGCGAAAAACCCTGACCTGGATGGGCTGACGGCGGCAGCTGCCAAGGCTGCGAGATTCGAGGAAATGGCCATCTACCACGGGTTCGAAACCGCCGGAATCCAGGGCCTGCTCTCGGGTTCCACCCACAAGCCGGTGATTCTGGGGCCGGATCGGAGCGGCCTCGTGGAGTCGGTGGAATCGGCTCTGCTCGCCCTCCAGGAGGCGGGGATCGGCGGCCCTTACGCGCTGGTGCTCGGAAAGGAGCCATACAAATGGTTTATGGCGGGAGAACCGAACGCCTACCCCCTGCGTGAGCGGATCCAGGACCTGGTCCCCGGCGGCATCCACTGGAGCCCGGTCCTGAAGGGCGGCGCCCTGCTTTCGCGCCGGGGCGGAGATTTCGAGTTGACCGTGGGCGAGGATCTGGCCATCGGCTACAAGTCGCACAACACCAAGGACGTGGATCTGTACTTCACAGAATCCTTCACCTTCAGGGTGCTGGAACCCGCGGCCGCCGTGGCGCTGGAACTGAAAGCCTAGACCCCAGGCATCCTCCGGCCTGGGGAGATACGCCATGGACTCAAAGTCCATGGCGGTGGCTGGAAGCCAAGTATTCACATAAAAGGAAGACCTGCCATGAGCAAGCTCACAACCCATGACGGTACGGAAATCTACTACAGGGACTGGGGGGCGGGGCAACCGGTCGTGTTCAGCCACGGCTGGCCGCTCACCGGGGATGCCTGGGGAGGGCAGATGGTCTTCCTGGCAGCACACGGCTACCGCTGCATCGCCCACGATCGCCGCGGACACGGGCGTTCGGGCCAGCCTTCCAATGGCAACGATATGGATACCTATGCTGACGACCTGGCGGAGCTCATCGAATCGCTCGACCTGAAAGGCGCCATTCTGGTGGGGCATTCGGCCGGAGGAGGGGAGGTCGCACGTTACATTGGGCGCCACAGCACCCGACGCATCGCCAAGGTTACGCTGGTGGGGGCGGTGGCGCCGCTCATGCTCAAGACAGCGGCCAACCCCGGTGGCTTGGCGATGGCTGTGTTCGACGGCATCCGCGCCGGCGTCGCCGCTGACCGTTCCCAGTTCTTCAAGGATCTGACGACGACTTTCTATGGGGCCAACCGGCCAGGCGCAAAGCTCAGCCAAGGCGTCCGCGACGCCTTCTGGCTCCAGGGCATGCAGGGCGGTCTCAAGAACCAGCTTGACTGCGTCAAGGCGTTCTCCGAGACGGACTTCACCTTGGACCTCAAGCGGTTCGACGTTCCGACCCTCTTCCTTCACGGCGACGACGACCAGATCGTGCCCATCGGCGCCTCGAGCCAGGCCGCGGTGAAATGTGTCCGGAACGCCATCCTCAAGGTCTACCCGGGCGGCTCCCATGGGCTCGCCGACACCCGCAGGGACGAACTCAATGCGGACCTGCTCGCCTTCGTCCGGTCCTAAAGGGCTATCATTGCAAGAAGAAGGGCCCGGCGCATGCCGGGCCCTTCTTCGCCTTGGCCGGAACCTAGGCCAGCGCGTTGACCTTGAGGGTCAGGCGGCTCTTGTAGCGGTTGGCGGCGTTCTTGTGCAGCACGCCCTTGCGGCAGGCCTTGTCCACCACGCCCAGGGTCGTGGGCAGCAGGGTCGCGGCTTCGGCCTTCTTGCCGGTGGCCACGGCCGCCAGGAACTTCTTCAGGGCGGTCTTCAGGGTGGACCGGTTGGCGCGGTTGCGCAGGCGGGCCTCCACGTCATGGGCGGCTTTCTTTACTGCTGACTTGTGGTTGGCCATGAATCCAGTCTCCTGCTCTCAGATCTTCCGTGGGGCTTCGGTGCACAGCTAAGTTCACCCCTTGAGGCGAATAATCATGATATCCCAACAACCCCTATGTTCAAGTGGAAAGAGTGGAGGAAACCCTAAAGTAACCCCTTCCCGAGGAGCCATCCTTCCTTCATGCTGGTTGGAGGCCCCTGGCTTCCGGATCAAGGATTGTCATGGAGCGTTCAAGAAACTCTTTCCAGCAGGCCCTGGCACAAGCTTTGCCGGGGCAGGAGATCGGCCTGGACCGGCCGCGCTCCGGGGAGCTGGGCGATTTCGCTTTCCCCTGCTTCCGCGCGGCCAAGGCCCTGGGCCTCAATCCGCAGGCGCTGGCCCGGGACCTGGCCGCGAAGATCGTGATCCCGGGCGCCGAACTGGCGGCGGCCGGCCCCTACCTCAACCTGAAGCTGCAGCCCGCGGTGCGGGCCCGGGTGCTGCTGGAGGCCCTGCTGGGGACGGTCCCGTTCGGCAGCGCACCCGCCCACGGTGAGACCGTACTGGTGGAGTACAGCTCGCCCAACATCGCCAAGCTATTCACCATCGGCCATCTGCGCTCCACCATGATCGGCCACTCCCTGGCCCAGGTGAACCGCTACCTGGGCTGCAGCGTCACCCGGCTCAACCACCTGGGCGACTGGGGCACCCAGTTCGGCACCCTGCTGGCGGCCTACAAGGCCTGGGCCGAGCAGGACAACCCCGAGCTGGAACAGGACTTCCCCTGGGCCGACGAGGTCCCGGAAAAACTGCGCACGCCCCTCTACCGGCTGTTCCAGCTGTACGTGCGGTTCCATGCGGCGGAGGAATCGGACCCGTCCTTGCACGATGAGGCCAAGGCCTGGTTCGTGCGCCTGGAACAGGGCGACCCGGAGGCCACCCGCCTGTGGTCCTGGTTCCGGCAGATCAGCATCCGGGAGTTCCTGCGCATCTACCAGCGCCTGGGGGTGGCCTTCGACACCCTGGACCAGGGCGAGGCCTTCTACCAGGACATGCTCCAGCCCACCCTGGATCTGCTGCAGCACTCCGGCCTGCTGAAGGAGGGGGACGGCGGGGCCATGATCATCGACCTGGAGGACGTGGGCATCCAGACCCCGTCCCTGGTGCAGAAGGCGGACGGCAGCAGCATCTACGCCACCCGGGACATCGCCGCGGCGCTGTTCCGCAGGGACACCTGGCACTTCGACCGCTGCGTCTACGTGGTGGGCGCCGACCAGATCCTGCACTTCAAGCAGCTGTTCGCGGTGATGGAGAAGCTGGATCCCTGGTACCGGGGGCGCATGCTGCACACGCCCTTCGGCATGGTTTCACTGCCCGAGGGCAAGATGTCCACCCGCAAGGGCAACGTGATCTTCCTGGAGGACGTGCTGGACGAGGCCGTGGTGCGGGTGCGGGCCATCATCGAGGAGAAGAACCCGGAGCTGGCGGACAAGGCCGCGGTGGCCGAGATGCTGGGCATGGGCGCCGTGGTGTTCTTCAACGCGCTCAACGACCGGGTGAAGCCCATCACCTTCACCTGGGACCGGGTGATCGCCCTGGACGGCGACACCGGCCCCTATGTGCAGTACGCCCACGCCCGGATCCTGTCGGTGCTGCGCAAGGCCGGCGGCGACTGGGCCAACCGGGCCCGGCCCGGCGCCGCGGCCGATTCGGCGGTGGTGCCTTTCGCGGCCGCCCCGCTGCCGGACAGCATGGAGGGACTCGAGGACGCCCCGGCCCAGACCCTGCTGTTCGAGCTGGCCGGGCTGCCCGAGGCCTACCGCACCATGCAGCGGGAGAACATGGGCACCGCCGTGGCCCGGCAGCTGCTGACCATCGCCAAGGCCTTCTCCGGCTTCTACACCAACTGCCCGATCCTCTGGCCGGAAAACAGCCAGGCGGTGCGCGATTCCCGCCTGGCCCTGTGCCTGGCCACGGCCCGGGCGCTGCGGCAGGGACTGCACATCCTGGGCGTCCAGGCGCCCGAGGCCATGTAGATACTGTAGACAATGCGGAATTTTCCAAACAAGCGGCTTGTGCCCGGGGGGGAACCATTATGACCAAATTCGTGTTCGTGACAGGCGGGGTGCTGTCGAGCCTGGGCAAAGGCATCGCGGCCGCGTCCCTGGGGGCGCTGCTGGAGGCCAGGGGCCTGAAGGTGACCCTGATGAAGATGGATCCCTACCTCAACGTGGATCCCGGCACCATGAGCCCGTTCCAGCACGGCGNNCCTGGGCCACTACGAGCGCTTCACCTCGGTGCCCACCACCCGCAACCACACCATCACCACCGGGCGGATCTACAACACAGTGATCCAGAAGGAGCGCCGGGGCGACTACCTGGGCAAGACCGTGCAGGTGATCCCGCACATCACCGACGAGATCAAGGGCGCCATGAAGAAGGTGGCCAAGGACGTGGACGTGGTGCTGGTGGAGATCGGCGGCACGGTGGGCGACATCGAGAGCCAGCCGTTCCTGGAGGCCATCCGCCAGTTCAAGCTGGAGGCCGGCCAGGGCAACGCCATCAACATGCACCTCACCTACGTGCCCTACATCAAGGCCGCCGGCGAGCTGAAGTCCAAGCCCACCCAGCACAGCGTGAAGGAGCTGCGGGCCCTGGGCATCCAGCCCGAGGTGCTCCTGTGCCGGGCCGACCTGGACATCCCCCGCTCGCTGCGCGACAAGATCGCGCTCTTCTGCTCGGTCACGCCGGACGCGGTGTTCTGCTGCCGGGACGCCGAAACCATCTACGAGGTGCCGCTCAACCTGCACCTGGAGGGGCTGGACGCCAAGGTGGCCGCGCTGCTGAACCTGGCCGACCGCAAGCCCGACCTCACCGCCTGGCACGACCTGCTGCACCGCATCCGCAACCCCAAGGGCACCGTGCGCATCGGCATCGTCGGCAAGTACGTGGAGTTCAAGGAGAGCTACAAGTCCCTGATCGAGGCCCTGCACCACGCCGGCTACGGCCTGGAGACTGAGGTGGACCTCAAGTGGATCGAGGGGGAGGAACTGGAACACTGCGATCCCGCCACCGTCCTGAGCGACTGCGCGGGGATCCTGGTGCCCGGCGGGTTCGGGGTGCGCGGCACCACGGGCATGATCAAGGCCATCCAGTATGCCCGGGAGCACAAGGTGCCGTTCTTCGGGATCTGCCTGGGCATGCAGATGGCTTCGGTGGAGTTCGCCCGCAACGTGGCCGGGTTGGAAGGGGCCGATTCCACCGAGTTCGAGGAGAACCCCAGGCACCGGGTCATCTTCAAGCTGAGGGAGCTGGTGGACGTGGAGGAGCTGGGCGGCACCATGCGCCTGGGCGCCTACCCCTGCGTCCTGGACGAGGGCAGCCAGGCCGCCAGGGCCTACGGCAGCCTGAAGATCAGCGAGCGCCACCGGCACCGCTACGAGTTCAACCAGGCGGAGTTCCGCGGGCCCATGGAAGCCAAGGGCATGGCCTTCACCGGCCTGAGCCCGGACGGCACCTTCGTGGAGATCGTCGAGCTGCCGGACCACCCGTACTTCCTGGGCTGCCAGTTCCATCCCGAGTTCAAGTCCAAGCCGCTGCAGCCGCATCCGCTGTTCACCGCGTTCGTGAAAGCCAGCGCCGAACAGTCCCTGAGACAATAACTCCTATCGCGAGGTGCCACCTTGACCTTCTCGGCCACGAACATCGACAAACTCTGCATCGACACCGTGCGCTGCCTGGCCATGGACGCGGTCCAGAAGGCCAACAGCGGCCACCCGGGCACCCCCATGGCCCAGGCCCCGGCGGCCTACGTGCTCTGGACCCGGTTCCTGAAGCACCACCCGGCCAATCCCCTCTGGCCCGACCGGGACCGTTTCGTGCTCTCCTGCGGCCACGTGTCCATGCTGCTCTACTCGCTGCTGCACCTCACCGGCTACGACCTGTCCCTTGAGGACATCAAACAGTTCCGCCAGTGGGGCTCCCGCACCCCGGGCCACCCGGAGTTCGGCCACACCGCCGGGGTGGAGACCACCACCGGCCCCCTGGGGCAGGGCATCGGCAACGCCGTGGGCATGGCCATCGCCGAGCGCTGGCTGGCCGAGCGGTTCAACCAGCCCGGGTTCGAGGTGGTGAACCACCGCACCTTCGTCTTCGCCGGCGACGGCGACCTCATGGAGGGGGTGGCCCAGGAGGCCGCCAGCCTGGCCGGGCACCTGGCCCTGGACAAGCTGGTCCTGCTCTACGACAGCAACCGCATCACCATCGAAGGCTCCACCGGGCTGGCCTTCACCGAGGACGTGGCCAAGCGCTTCGAGGGCTACGGCTGGCGCGTGCTGCGGGTGAGTGACGGCGAGGACTTGGCAGCGCTCGCCTCGGCCTACGAGGAGGCCTGCCGCCCGTGCGGCAAGCCCACCCTCATCGTCTGCCGGACCATCATCGGCTTCCCCGCCCCCACCAAGCAGAACACCGCCGCCGCCCACGGCGCCCCCCTGGGCGAGGCGGAGATCCGCGCCACCAAGGAGATCCTGGGCTGGGATCCCGATGCCAAGTTCCTGGTGCCGGCCGAGGCCCTGGCCCATTGGCGCCAGTGCGAGACCCGGGGCGCCGGGCAGGAGGCCGCCTGGATCGAGCTGCTCGCCCAGTACCGCGCCGCCCACCCGGGCCTCGCCGCGGAGTTCGAGGCGATGCTGAAGGGCGAGCTGGAGCCCGGCTGGGACGGCGGCCTGCCCAGCTTCGAGCCCGGCGCCAAGTTCGCCACCCGGGAAGCCGGCGGCAAGGCGCTCAACGCCCTGGCCGCCAGGATCCCCAACCTGCTGGGCGGCTCCGCCGACCTGAGCCCCTCCACCGACACCGTGATCAAGGGCGCCGGCGACTTCGAGCCCGGGAACAGCGGGCCCAACTTCCACTGGGGCATCCGCGAGCACGCCATGGGCGCGGCCCTGAACGGCATGGCGGTCCACGGCGGGCTCCATGTGTTCGGCGCGACCTTCTTCATCTTCAGCGACTACATGCGGCCCAGCGTGCGCCTGGCGGCGCTCATGCGCCAGCCGGTGAAGTACGTCTGGACCCACGATTCCATCGGCGTGGGCGAGGACGGCCCCACCCACCAGCCGGTGGAGCAACTCATGTCCCTGCGCATGGTCCCGAACATGACCGTGATCCGGCCCGCCGACGCCAACGAGACGGTGGAAGCCTGGCGCCTGGCCATGCAGCACGGCACCGGTCCGGTGGGCCTGGTGCTCACCCGGCAGAAGCTCCCGGTGCTGGATCCGGCCAAGGCCAAGGGCGCGGTCCGGGGCGCCTACATCCTCGAGGAGTCCAGCGCAGCGCCCAGGCTGATCCTCCTGGCCACCGGCAGCGAAGTGCACCTGGCCCTGGCCGCCCGGACCGTGCTGGAAGGGGAGGGCATCCCCACCCGGGTGGTGTCCATGCCCTGCTGGGAGATCTTCCAGGCCCAGCCCGAAGCCTACCGCCAGGAAGTCCTGCCGCCCGCGGTCAAGGCCCGGGTCTCCATCGAGGCCGGGGTCACCTTCGGCTGGGAGCGTTACGTGGGCGCGGGCGGGGCCAGCATCGGCCTGGACCACTTCGGCGCCTCGGCGCCGGCGGAGACCCTGTTCGAGCAGTTCGGGTTCACCGTGGCGAACGTGGTAGCCACGGCCAAGAAGCTGCTATAAACCGGCCGAACGTGCCGGAATTGATGATTTTTTCCACCCAAAGGGAAGCATTGTAGCGACACTACCTCGGTGAAAAGTTACCTCCTCCGGATCCTCGGCGCCGGTTTCGGCCTGGCGGTGATCCTCGGCGCCACCGTCGGGGGGAGATCCTGCGCCTCCCCGGGTCCGTAGCCGCGCTGCTGCCCTCGCCCACCCTGTTCTTCCTGGCCTGGGCGCTGGGCGGCGTCTACGCGGGGATCTCCGCCCTGAGCTTCGCCGAGCTGGGCACCCGGCTGCCCCGCAGCGGGGGCCTCACGGTGTTCGCCGGCGCGGCCCTGGGTCCGTTCGCGGGGTTCGTGGTGACCGTCCTCTACCTGACCCTGTCCTGGGCCATGGTCCACGCCCTGCCCTTCGGGACCCTCACCGAGTCGGACCTGCCGGGGGCGGACCTGGCGGCCCGCATCGCCGGCGGCGGCGCCCGCCTGACCCGGGCGCTGATGCTCCTGGCCCTGCTCAGCGCCATGAACGCCACCCTGCTCATCGCCAGCCGGGTCTTCTACGCCCTGGGCAGCGCGGGCCTCGCCGGGGAGCACGCCGCCGACGTGAACGCCGGGGGAACCCCCACCACCGGCCTGCTGGCGACCCTGGCCCTGGCCCTGGCCGGCCTGGTCCTGCCCAGCTTCGAGACCGCCATCGCCTTCATGAGCCCCTTCGTGCTGATCAACTATGGCTTCTGCTTCTTCAGCCTGCTGGTGCTGCGGCGGCGCGATCCGGACCCGGGCGGCGTCTACCGCGCGCCGCTGTTCCCCTGGACCCCGGGGCTGTGCCTCTTGGTGAGCCTGGTCATGCTGGCCGGGAGCTTCGCCGCGGACGGGCGCCTGGCCCTGGGGTCGGTGGGACTGCTGGTGCTGGCATGGCCGCTGTTCCGCTGGACCCGCAGGGCCCGGACGGTGGTGGTGCCGGATGGGGAGAGCCTTCAGGGGTAGTTGAACACCACGGTGTAGTAGCCTTCGTAGGTGCCGGACCCCTGGTTCCGGTTGAGCCTCAGGGTCGCCCCCACCCTCAGCGCGCCATTGCCGGCGGCGTCCAGGTAGAGGCCCTCGGGGGCCGGATCGGTCCTGAAGTTGAAGATCTCCACCGGCTCCCCCGGACCTCTGAGGAACCATTTCTGGGTCGGAGCGGGCAACTCGATGCTGACCTTCTCCAGGGGCTCACCCTCGATCTGGAAACGGCCGGGGGCGCCGCCCTTTCCGATCAGGATGCCTGGATTGCCCTTGTCCACCTTGCGCGCGCCGCTGGCGGGGTCGAGGCTGACCAGGGATTCCGAACCGGGCACCAGGCACCGTCCGAACTCCAGGGTGGCCGCCGCCCGCACCTGGAGCGGGAGCATGATCCGCCCCTGGAGATCGAACACCGCGAGGGCCGAGGACCCGTCGCAGGTCACCTTGAGCTCCATCGGGTGGGAGGGCAGGGCCCCCGCGCCGGTGGCACCGGGGGCCTTCAGGGTGGCCCCCACCCGGAGTTCCGCCTGCCCATGGCCGTTGAACGCCAGCGCGGCATGCCCAGCCGGAAGCGCCGGCCGGAAGCGCTCCAACTCCAGGTGCCCCTTCGAGGTGGGGATGAGCACCGGGGTGGCCACCTCCACGGTGAAAGGCTGGTTCGGGGGGCCTTCCAGCAGGAACGTGGCGGGGCCCCGGGGTTCCCGGCTGCCCAGGAACAGGCCCTCCGCCTGGACCCTGCCGTCCGGATCCAGGATGAGCCGGCCGGTCCCGGCCCCGGAGACCAGCGTCCCGAACCGCAGGTCTGCGGTCTTGGTGATCTTGATCTGGGCCGGGAGCGGGGCGCCGCAGAGCAGCAGGGCCATGGTGAGCGGGGCGCGGGGAAGGCGCATGGAGGACTCCTGGATCAGGGCCTGGGGGCCGGGGTGAGGATCAGCTGGATGCCGTCATATTGGGTGCCCTTGGGGTCGAGGGTGAACACCCGGGGTGGCGGCAGGCTCACCCCCAGCCGTCCGGCCTCGGCCGGGGCCACCCGCAGGGTGTAGCTGCCGGGGCCGAGATCGGCCAGGTCGAAGAACCCGTCGAAGGCGCTCACCACCTGCAATTTCAGCCGGCCTTCGGCGTCCAGCAGTTCCAGCCGCACGCCGCCCAGGGGCTCGGGGCCGCCGGCGGTCTGGATCCGGGTGTCGCCGGTGATCTCCCCTCCGACCACCAGTGGGAAATCCAGCGGGATGGCCTTGCCGACCCGGGGCAGGACCCGGTAGCCGGCGATGCGCGGCTTCACCAGGGGATCCTCCACCGTCCCCTCGGCCAGGCTCACCGTGGCCCAGGCGTCCGGGCGCACGTTGGGGGTGAAGATGGCGCCGTCCCCGGGATAGAGGGCGGCCCGGGGCGTGCCGTTCACCGACAGGCCCGCCCCCTCCAGGGCCGGCTCCCCGGGAGCCCGCACCCCGTTGCCATTGCTGTCCAGGAAGGCCAGGCCGGAGAGGGCGCCCTCGCCCGCCATGGGGGTGGAGGAGGCCACCCACTGGCCGGTGCGCGGTTCCCGCCCCAGGGCGATGTGCAGCCCGAGCCCCAGGGAGAATTTGCCGAAGTGGGAATAGCTGGTGGAGAAACTCACTCCCACCGGGCCCTCCTGTCGTACCCCGGTGATGGAATAGCGGTTGTCCCTCGCCACCAGATCACGGGTCACCGAACCCTGGAGCAGCATGGGCTGGAATATCCTGGTGTCCCCGTTCAAGGTGAGGCTTTCCAGGGTGGGATTCCAGCCCGTCAGGTGGTAGCCCGCCTCCCCCCGCAGGGAGAAATCCCGGAAGGACTTGCTCACCAAGGCCAGCCCTTCCCTCCGGTCCTGGGACACCAGGGGCGAGTCGAACCGGTTCCAGGTGATCAGATTGGACAGGTAGTAGCCCCGGGTGTTCATGGAAACCCGCCCGGTGGTCTGGACATTGTGGCCGCCGCCCTCCAGGCTGTCCCGGGTTCCCCCCAGGCCCAGCTGGAGGGTCGAGGGCAGCCAGGACCAGGGAGGCAGCGCCAGGTTGACCTGGGCGCGGGTGCGTTCGGTAATCAGGCCATGGGTCGGGCTGAACTCCGGGCTGTAGAAGCCGTTCAGGAAGCTCTGCTCCAGGTTCAGGGAGGCCCGGCCCCAGCCCGTGCCCAGCGCCGCCGTCTGCACCGTGCCGCCGGCGCTGCTCTGGGCCGCGCCGAACCGGGTGGAAAACCCCGGCCAATAGCCCTGCATGCTGGCCGTGGTGAAGCGCTGGAGGAACTGCCCATTGCCCAGAGGGGCCCCGCTGCCGGCGCCGCCCGGCGGAGGGGTCACCGGAAGCTGGGACAGGGTGGCCCGCAGATCCAACTGCTTGGCCAGACCGTAGGCCGTTTCCACCTGGTAGTTGGTGGTGCCGTCCCCTGGCCGGGTGCCGGCCAGATTGTAGAGGAACGCTCCTTCCGGGGTCTGAGACTGGCTGATGTCCAGGCGGTGATGCTCCTCCCGCCGCTGGCCTTCGGGTCCATAGAACAGCAGGCGGAAGTCGTTCACCCCGTACAGCAGGGGGAGGCGGGTGAACACATACTGGCCGTCCGGGCGGGACAGCTGGAGGTCGATGAGGACGTCATTCTGGTACAACTCCACCGACCATCCCGGAAGCAGGTCCCCCTGCAGGGCGTAGCGGTCGGTGGCGGACTGCACTTGTTCGGGGAAATTGCCGATGTGGACGCCCCGGCCCAGGGGGGAGCCGCCCACCAGGCTCGGAGTGGGCACGAAAATGTCGCCGAACTCAACAATATTGGCCTTCATGGGACCCAGCAGCCCGGCATCGGGATCCCGGCGGAACAGCCGTCCCCTGGGATTGCTGAACAGGTCGCCCGGGCGGCTGTTGAAGAAGAGGGTGGAACTCATGAAGCCCAGGTCTCCGGCCAGGAAACTGGAACCGGTGGCCGTGACCTTCGGAACCCCGGGCGCGGAATCCGGCTGGTAGGAGAAGGACAGGGTCTGGTCCAGGAAGGGCCAGTCCGCCAGAGCATAGGGCGGCCGGACCACAGGGTACTGCTGGGTGGGGTCCGATCCGGGATCAGGCTGCTTGCGCCCCATGAACTCCTCCCGGCGCCAGTGGCCCTGGATGGGCAACTCCTCCAGCGGATCCACCTGGATGACCAGGGCGAAGGGGTCGATGGCCAGGGTCAGGGGCAGCCACCGGGGCAGGTAGGCATCGTCCAGGTAGATGTCCTCCACGTGCCATTCCACCCGGTCCCGGTCCAGGGGAAAGACCTTGCCCGCCACCACGGCCTGGTTCCGGCCCAGGTCCAGCTCGAAGGTCTGCGCTTCGCGGATGATGAAGCCCTTGGCCGTCCCCCGCACCGGATCGACCTTGATCCCCAGGCCGACGGCCCGGCAGAACTCCCCCAAAGGCAGCAAGTAGGATTTCCCGCCGAGGGGGTAGCCCGGGAAGTTTTCGGCCACCACCCGGTTCCCCAGGCGCACGGTGAACAGCAGGAGGTTGTCCTCGTGGAGGCGCGACGGCTTTGCCGGCGGCGCCGCCGGGGCGGCGGGCGGAAGCATCTCCACGGCCCGGGGCGGGGCGATGGCGGCCTTGCCCAGATCCTTCGGGGCGGGGATGCCTGGGAGCGCGGCCAGCGCAGGCAGGACCCTGGATGGGAGCAAAGGCTGGCCCGGCCGGGGTTGGCGGACGGCCTCCATCTGGATGGGCCGTTCCTCCCACCGGGGGCCACTGAACTCAGCCCAGGGCGGTTGCCAGTCCCCCAGGTAGAGCCCCACCAGCAGCAGGAACCAGACCAGGATCCGGCATGACCGCCCAGAGCCCGGGACCAGCCGGGCTCGTTGACGGAAGGGACCGGGCCCGCGGAGGCTGCGCTGCAAGAGGCCTAGATCTCAAGGGTGGCTTCGGCCAGCACCAGCTTGCTTTCATGGTCCAGGTACCTGATCTTCAGGGAGCCGGGCCCCCGGTCCTTGGCCAGGGGCAGTTGCAGCCCCAGGGTCATGTCCCGGTGCGGGACCTTGTCGTAGATGGCGATCCCGTTGTGCTTGCCCACGAACCTGGGGAGGCCCGCCCGGGGGCTCCAGGTGACCTCCAGGTCGCCGTACACCGACCTGTTGCCCTTCCGGTTGACCCGCAAATGCAGGACTGCCGGGTCATCCGGCTTGGACGGGGGCTCCAGGCGGAGGTCGGAGATCGTGGTGCTCGCCTGGGTTGCCCCATGGCGGATGATGAGGGGAATGGTGAGGCCATAGATGGGCGTCAGTTTCACCGAAAAGCCCTGCGCTTCGGCATCGGCTTGGGGGGTCTCCGCCACGGGCGGCGGAGGGGGTGGGACGGCGCGGAACATCAGGTGGGAACGGTATTCGCCCGGGGGCAGGCCCTCGGGCAGGCGGACCTGGATCCGCACGGTCTGGGTTCCGTTGGGTTCCAGGGTCACCTGTTTGGGGGAATAGCGCACCAGGTTCTCGGCGGTGATTTCGCCGGGCTGCTTGGGTACCTCCCGCACCACTCCATCCACACCCATGGCCATGTTCACCAGGGAAACCCGGTAGGTGCAGCGCTCGCTGCCGCCGTTGACCAGCAGTACCTCCCCGGAACGGCCCCGGTTCTGCAGGAAGGCCTTCTGGTCCAACCTGGAACTGGGCCTGGCGTCATCCAGCACCAGACGGGTGGGATGCACCATGAGCCGGCCCTGCTCCGCCTTCCCGGCCGCGGGCTGCGCGGCCAGTGGGGCGGCCAGCGCCAGCGCCATCACACTTATTCTGTTAGTCCACATACCGTAAGAACTCAAATTTTGATCTTGTTAAGATGGTTCTAATCGTGGACGATCGTCACGTCGTATTCACCAGCATAGGTTCCCGTCGCACTTTTGCCAGTGATCATCAGTTGGGCTCCCACAGAGAGGACGGTGGGGCTGCCGCTCAATTTGAATGCGGCCGGCCTGGCTGCCGCCCCTGCCGCGGCGGCTGCTCCGCCCGTAGTGAAGGCGGTGCCCGGAGCAACCGGAAGGGTGGTGGTACCGACCCGGAGCTGGTGGATGGTCGCATTGAGCGTGGCGGCCGTTCCCGAAACCACCACCTGCCTGAGTTGGATCACCGTCCTGGGCAGATGGACATTGAAGCCCGTGTCCCCATCGCCCGTGAGGTTGAAGGTGCCGGCCCTTGGATTGCCCTTGCTCAGGTCGAATACAAGCCCCGTACGGTCATGTTCGAAGGTGCCGTCCGCATTCACCGTGACCCGGCCGCCCTGATCCGAATCCATCAGGATCACCCGGCCGAAATTGAGCGATTCCCGTGCTGAAATATCGATGGGTCTGACAATCTCCACGGTGGCCTTCCCCTGTTCCATATTCTTGGCCACGAGCACCACGGAGGCACAGGAAAGCGCGGTTATGCTCACATTTTTGAACGTTTTTAGGTAATTCAAGGTATTCTCCTGTAGGTTGCAGGGGATGGTGCCCCTTTTGGATGGACGATTCCAGGGTTGCGCCCCTGAAGGCCATTTGTTTGGTTCAAGTATCCAGGTCAGCCTTTAAAACGTTCTGCCTGGTTGAATAATATTTGCTGTCAGAGTTTCAAAAGTTTCCTTGGGTGAAAAAAACTAATGGCCGTTGTGGAATAGGTTGTGCATTTCAAATCAAATAAATTGAACGGTAACCTGGTAAGTTCCTTCGTAAGTGTCCGACGGCGTCCCATCTGGCACCTCCAGGCGCCCGCCGATCTTGACTACGGAAAAACCATGGGGTCCAATGGGGCCCGGCGTCGAACAGAAAAGAATATCGGGCGTTCCGATTTCTTGGGCCCGGTCGGCCCTGAGGGCTTCGGGCACATGGACATGGGTAATCATTCCGGACAATTTTGTTCCGGAGCGCGTCCCGGTGAGGTGGAAATTGGGATCGAGACGGACGAAATAGCAGTCGCCAGATTTGCCCTTGACGTGGAAATGGCCGGAAGCGACGCCCACGGCCGGTTGCGGGATGTCGCTATAGGAATGGCTGCCTTGATCCAGGTGGTCGACCTGGGCGACGATCCTGTGGCCGGAGCGCAGCAGAATCCTGCCGAAATGCAGGTTCTGTTTGTGCTCGACATCGGTTGGTGAAACCAGCGTCAGCTCAGCCTCGCCCCTGTCGGTGGCAGCCGCCGCCAGGGGGAGGGCAGCGAGACCCAGGCAGGACAGGAGGGTGACTTGAAGGAGGGTGGGCTTTCCCATTCGATTCCTATCTTGAGAATGATGACCTTGCGACTGCGACCTCGGAAAAGGATGGCCTAGTCATATATGTATGCATCATTCCGGCCGTGGGTTCCCGGCTCGGCAATTTCCGGCTCCCGCGATAAAGTGAATCTTTGACCTTCGCCCACCTTGGAGTCTTCATGCAATTGAGCCAGTACCGCCAAGCCCGCATCGAGAAGCTGCAGAAGCTCCAGGCCCTGGGCCTGGACGTCTGGCCGCGCAAGGCCGAGCGCACCCACGGCATTGTCGAGATCGTGGCCGACCACGCGGATGCCAGCAACGAGCAGCTGGAGGCGGCGCCCCAGGTGGTTAGCGTCATGGGCCGGGTCATCGCCATCCGCGAGATGGGCAAGAGTGTGTTCGCCCACCTCACCGAGAACGGGGAGAAGCTCCAGGTCTACTTCCGCATGAACGAACTGGCCGAGCCCGGATGGGAAGTGGTGAAGCTGTTGGACATCGGCGACTTCATTTCGGTCACCGGCCCGCTCATGCGCACCAAGATGGGCGAGCTGAGCGTGCGCGTCCGGCGCATCCAGTTCCTGGCCAAGGCCCACCTGCCGCTGCCGGAGAAGTGGCACGGGCTGCAGGACAAGGAGACCCGCTACCGCCGGCGCTACCTGGACCTGGTGGCCAATCCCGAGGTGATCAAGACCTTCCAGACCCGCTCCCGGATCATCGCCGGGGTGCGCCGCTACATGGAGAACCTGGGCTTCCTGGAGGTGGAGACGCCGATGATGCAGCCCATCCCNNTTCGTCACCCACCACAACGCCCTGGACATGCCGCTCTACCTGCGCATCGCCCCGGAGCTGTACCTGAAGCGGCTGATCGTGGGCGGGTTCGAGCGGGTGTTCGAGATCAACCGCTCCTTCCGCAACGAGGGGGTCTCGGTGCGGCACAACCCCGAGTTCACCATGATGGAGAGCTACGCCGCCGGCGACGATCTGCGGGATGTGATGGTGCTCACCGAGAACCTGTTCCAGCAGACCGCCCTGGCCTGCGGCGCCGTGGAGCGGCCCTGGGGGGACATGGTCATCAACTACCAGACCCCGTTCCGCCGCCTGACCCTGAAGGACGCCATTGCTGAGTACGGAGGCATCCAGCGGGCCCGGCTGGAGGATCCGGCGGAGATCGTGGCCCTGGCCCGGGAGGCCCATGTGGAGGACGTGGACAAGAAGGCCCCGGGCCTCCTGCTGGGCGACCTGTTCGAGCTCCACGCGGAGGCGCACCTGGTGCAGCCCACCTTCATCATCGACTACCCGGTGGAGCTGAGCCCCCTCACCAAGGAACTGCCCGGGGACCCGGCCTTCGTGGACCGGTTCGAGCTGTTCATCGGCGGCATGGAACTGGCCAACGCCTACTCGGAGCTGAACGATCCGGTGGTGCAGCTGGAGCGGTTCCAGGCCCAGCTGGAGCAGCGGGCGGCCGGCAACGACGAGGCCATGCTGCTGGACCAGGACTTCGTCAGCGCCCTGGAGCACGGCTTCCCGCCCACCGGCGGGCTGGGGGTGGGCCTGGACCGCATGGTCATGCTCATGACCGACAGCGCCAGCATCCGCGACGTGATCCTGTTCCCGCTCATGCGCCCGACGGTGCGGGGGGCTGAGGATGCGGACGAGGACGAGGACGAGCTCGGCTAGAACGGCTTGAATCCGGCAAAGGCCCCCTTGGCCTGAAGGTCCGCCAGCAGGTCAACGGCCTCGGACAAGTCCGTCAGGCCCAGCTCCAGGGCGGCCTGGCCGATGGCCGCGCGCCGGGCGTTCAGGATCAGGGCGGCGGTGGCCGGGGTCAGCTCCATCCACCGCGGCTCGCCCCGGCCGTCCCGGTACGCCAGGAGGTGGACCGTGCCCGGGGCCGGGACGGGGGCTGCCACGGTGGCAAGATGCACCTGGTAATCTTAGGTGACCACCCGGGTGGGCGCCGCCAGCACCAGGACGTCCCCCAGTTCAGGCCACCGTTATGCGCGCGATCAGCGGTTCCAGCATTGCCGGATCGATGGGCTTGGTCAGGTGCAGGTCGAATCCGGCCAGCCTGGCCCTGGCCTTGTCCTCCGGGGTGCCGAAGCCGGTGAGGGCGATCAGGTAGGCGTGCTTGAGCCGGGAGTTGCCACGGATGGCGCGGGCCACTTCGTAGCCGTCCATCTGGCCGGGCAGGCCGATGTCGCACAACACGATCTCCGGTTCGAAGCGGTTGGCCTTCTCCAGGCCGGCCTTGCCGTCGGCGGCGATCTCCACCTCGTGGCCCAGCATTTCCAGCAGGAGTTCCATGGTGATGGCGGTGTCCAGGAGGTCTTCCACGATGAGGATGCGCCGCGGGCGGTGGCTCCGGGGGGGTTCCACGGACGGCGGCCCCGGCTGCGCGGGGGCGGCGGTCCTGAGCGCGGGCAGGCGCAGGGTGAACTCGGACCCGCGTCCGGGCCCGTCGCTCCAGGCTGAGACGGTGCCGCCGTGCAGGCTGACCAGGCCCTTGACCAGGGCCAGCCCCAGGCCCAGGCCGCCATGGGTGTGGCCGAGCCCGGTTTCATCCTGGACGAAGGGTTCGAACAGGCGTTCCAGGGTTTCCGGAGCCATGCCGGTGCCCTGGTCGCGCACCAAGATCACCGCCAACCCGCTCGGGTCCATCCGGAGCCCGACCTTGACCCGGCCGCCCCGGTCCGTGTGCTGGTTGGCGTTGTCCAGCAGGTGGCTGAGGACCTGGGTCATGCGCGCGGCATCGGCGAAGACCCGGACCGGTCCGGCGGGCGGCTGGTAGTCCAGGGCCACGCCGTTGGCTTCCATCACTGGGAGATACTCCGCCACCACGGCCGCGACCCGTTCCGCCAGGTCCAGCTCCTCCTTGTTCAGGGTGATCCTGCCGGTGGCGATGCGGGAGACGTCCAGCAGATCGTCCACCAGGCGGATCATGTGCGCCACCTGCCGGTCGATGATCTCCTGGGCCCGCTGGATAATGGGATCGCTGGATCCGGCGCGGCGCATGAGCGCCACCGAGTTGCGGATGGGCGCCAGCGGATTGCGCAGTTCGTGGCCCAGGGCGGCGAGGAAGAGGGTCTGGCCGCGGCGGGCGGCTTCAGTGGCGGCCTGGGCGGCGCGCAGCCGCTGCAGGGCCTCGGCTTCATCGCGGCGGATGGCCGCCAGGGCGGCCCGGGCTTCGGCCAGCTGCTGGTGCAGGCTTTCGCTTTCAAGTTCGAGGGAGGGGATCGGATGGATGTCTTCCTGCATTTGCGTGCCTCACGCGGTCTTGCGAGACTGCAAGACGGACCTTCCTATCGGGAAGAGACATGGATTGGGTGGTGAACTTCAACGAGAAAAGATAAATCAAAAATAGAAACTTATCAACCGCAAGAACGTAGCAATTGTCGGCGCTCATTTGGCGAAACCAAAACAGATTTTAAATATTCATCATTGATCCCTTGAACTACCCCACGAAGCGGTCCACGTCCTCGGCGGTGGAATCGAAGGCGCACATCCACCGCACCAGCCTTCAGGAAGAGGCGGGCTGGGCTTCGGAAACCAGCAGGCCCGCGGCGCGGAACTGCTCGAACACCACCTGGGGATAGAGGGGGAGCTTGTGGAAGGCCACGCCGGTGGCGTCCAGCACGGCGTTGCGCAGCGCCGGGGCGGGGGAGATCACCGGGCATTCGCCCAGGGCCTTGGCGCCGAACGACCCGGAGGGGTCCACGGTCTGCACGAAGGCGGCGTTGATCTTAGGGGTGTCCATGATGGTGGGCAGCTTGTAGTCCAGCAGGTTGTTGTTCAGGGGCCGGCCGGTGGCCGGGTCGAACAGGAGCTGCTCCAGCAGGGCCGCCCCCAGGGACATGCTGACGCCGCCGTGGACCTGGCCCTCGGCCAGCTTCGGGTTGATGATCACCCCCGAATCGTGCACGTTGTAGAACTCCAGCACCTCGATCCGGCCGGTCTGGGGGTCCACCTCCACCGCCGCGAAGGAGGCCCCGTAGGACATGGCGCTGGTGCGCACGTTGGCGGAGACGTCGCTCTTGATGGGGTCGGCGTGGATCCGGTCGTAGTAGGAATCCATGGCCACCTCCTCCAGGGTGCAGAGCACGCGGCCCAGGGCCTTCTCCACGATCCCGCCGTCGCGGATGTCCAGTTCCCCGGGGTCCAGGCCGCACTTGCGGGCGGCGATGACCAGCACCTTGGCCCGGGCCTCCAGGGCGGCCTTGCGCACGGCGACGCCGGTGACGCAGGTCTGCCGGGAGGCGTAGGAGCCGGGGTCGAAGGGGGTGACGTCGGTGTCCTGGGCGGTGACCACGTGGACCATGTCCACGGGGATGCCCAGGACCTCGGCGGCGATCTGGGCGAACACGGTATCACTGCCCTGGCCGATCTCGGTGGCTCCCACCTGCAGCGTGATGGAGCCGTCCTGGTGCATGACGATGCGGGCGCCGGCCAACTCCAGCCCGAACGGGAAGGTGCCGGAGGCGTAGCCGAAGCAGGCCATGCCCACGCCCCTCAAGAGACCTTTTCCAGAAGACTGGAGGCCGTATTCCCGCTTCTTCTCGTCCCATTTGATCAGGGCCTTGCCCCGCTCGATGCACTCGGGCAGGCCGAAGGTGCGGACCGTGACCTGGGTCAGGGGGTCGGTGTGCCCGGGTTTGACCAGGTTGCGCAGGCGGAACTCGATGGGGTCCAGCTTGAGCGCCCGGGCGATGTCGTCCAGGTGGCTTTCCAGGGCGAAGTACATCTGGGGCGAGCCATAGCCGCGCATGGCCCCGGCCACCGGCAGGTTGGTGCTGACGGTGCTGGGCTCGAACCTGACCGCCCCGAAGTCGTACAGGGACCGGAAGTTGGTGCCGCCGGCCAGGGCGATGGCGTGGCCGTGGGAGGCGTAGGCGCCGGAGTTGCTCAGCAGCTTGACGCCGATGCCCTGCAGCCGGCCGTCCCGGGATACCGCGGTCTTCAGCTGGATGCTCATGGCGTGCCGGGTGCGGGAGTCGATGAAGACCTCCTCGCGGGTGAGGGCATAGCGCACCGGCCGGCCCTGGACGGCCAGGGTCATGGCCGCCACCAGCGGCTCGACCACCACGTCCTGCTTGGCGCCGAAGCCGCCGCCGAGGTACGGCTTGATCACCTGGACCATGCCCCAGCGCAGCCCCAGGGCCTGGGCCACCACCCGGCGGACGATGTGCGGGATCTGGGTGGAGGAGTTGATGATGATCCGGCCGTGGCTGTCCTTGTAGGCGAAGGCGTTGTGGTTCTCGATGTGGCAATGCTGGACGATGCTGGTCTCGAACCGGTCCTCGAACACGTGGTCGGCGGCCGCCAGCCGCGCGTCGAGATCGCCGAAATGGTTCCCGGCGGAACCGAGGACGTTGTCGGGCCGCTCGTCGTGGAGCACCGGAGCGCCCGGCGCCATGGCCTCCTCGGGGGTCAGGACGAACGGCAGCACCTCGTACTCCACCTGGATCAGGCGCAGCGCCCGCTCCGCGGTGAGCAGGTCCACCGCCACCACCGCGGCGATGGCATCGCCCACGAACCGGGCCTTGTCGGTGAGGATCAGCCGGTCGGCCACGTCCCGGTGGCCGGGGTCCAGGGACCAGGGGTGCCCGGCGGTGCCGAACTTGCGGGTGGGCAGGTCCTTGGGCAGGATGACCGCCTCGACCCCGGGCAGGGCCCTGGCCCGGTCCGCGTCGATGCGGGTGACCCGGGCATGGGCGTGGGGGCTGCGCAGGACCTTGCCCACCAGCATGCCCCTCTCGAAGAAGTCCTCGGAGTAGCGGGCCCTGCCCGTCACCTTGGCGATGGCGTCCAGCCTCTGGACGCTCTGGCCCACAACCTTCAAGCCCATGGTCTACCTCAGAGCAACAGTCTATCAGACGTGAAAACCGGGCTCCGCCCGGTCTTCACGTGGGGGAGCACGAGGGGATGCCACGCATGCGTGGCATGAGAGCGCACGTTTTCACCGCGCGGTCCCCCCTCGTTCAGGTCAGTGCACCTCGGCGCGCTCCTTCTCCAGGGCGGCCAGGTAGACTTCCAGCCAGTGGGTGGAGAAGTTGCCGCTGATGAAATCGGGATGGTCCATGATCAGCCGGTGCAGGGGGGCGCTGGTCTTGATGCCCTCCACCACCAGGGTGTCCAGGGCCCGGCGCATGCGGGCCAGGGCCTCGGTGCGGTCGCGGCCGTGGGCGATGAGCTTGGCCACCAGGGAATCGTAGTAGGGCGGGATCACGGCGTCCTGGTGCATGGCGGTGTCCATGCGGATGCCGGGGCCGCCGGGGAAGTTGAGCGCCGTGATCCGGCCCGGGCTGGGAGTGCAGCGGAACGGGTCCTCGGCGTTGATCCGGCACTCGATGGCGTGGCCGCGCAGGGCGATGTCCTCCTGGGTGTACTCCAGCTTCTGCCCGGCGGCGATGCGGATCTGCTCCTTGACGATGTCCACCCCGCTCACCATCTCGGTGACTGGGTGCTCCACCTGCACCCGGGTGTTCATCTCCATGAAGAAGAACTCGCCCCGGGCGTCCAGCAGGAACTCGATGGTGCCGGCGTTGAAGTAGCCCACGGCCCGGGCCGCGCGCAGCCCCATCGCCCAGATGCGCTGCCGCAGCTCGGGGCCGAGGGCCGGGCTGGGGCTCTCTTCGATCAGCTTCTGGTGCCGCCGCTGGATGGAGCACTCCCGCTCGCCCAGGGTGATGATGTTGCCGAACAGGTCGCCCAGGATCTGCACCTCGATGTGCCGGGGTTCCAGCAGGTACTTCTCCATGTAGACGGTGTCGTCGGTGAACGCGGCCCGGGCCTCGGTGCGGGCGGTGTTGTACATGTCGGACATCTCGTCGGGGCCGTTGACGATGCGCATGCCCCGCCCGCCGCCGCCGGCGCTGGCCTTGACGATCACCGGATAGCCGATCTTCTCGCCCCAGGCAAGGGCGTCCTCCACCGTGTCCACCACCCCGTCGCTGCCGGGCAGGAGCGGCACGCCCGCGGCCTTCATGGTGGCCTTGGCCTGGGCCTTGTTGCCCATCATGCGGATGATCTCGGAGTTGGGGCCGATGAAGACGATGCCGCAGGCCTGGCAGACGTCCACGAAGTGGGGGTTCTCGCTGAGGAAGCCGTAGCCGGGGTGGATGGCCTCGGCCCCGGTCACTTCCGCGGCGGCGATGACCTGGGGGATGTTCAGGTAGGACTTGGCGCTGGGGGCGGGGCCGATGCAGATGTCCTGGTCGGCGAAGCGCACGTGCAGCGCGTCCCGGTCCGCCTCGGAGTACACCGCCACGGTCTGGATGCCCAGTTCCTTGCAGGCCAGGATCACCCGCAGGGCGATCTCGCCCCGGTTGGCGATGAGGATCTTGCGGAACGGGGGATCGAAGGACCTCTCGGTATCCCCTTCGGGGATACGCGAGACGAACCGATTTGTAGCGGCCGGTTCGCTCCGGGGGGGCATGCGCTTCAGGGCGGCCATGGGGTCAGCGCACCCGGATGGCGAACAGGCGCTCGCCGTATTCCACCGGCTGGCCGTTCTCGGCCAGGACGGCCACCACTTCCCCGGCCACGTCGCACTCGATCTCGTTCATGAGCTTCATGGCCTCCACGATGCACAGGGTCTGCCCGGGCTTGACGAAATCCCCGGGCTGGACGAAGGGCGACGCGTTGGCGCTGGGGGCCCGGTAGAAGGTGCCGACGATGGGGCTGGTGATGGGGTGGATCCCGGGATCCTCAGCCCGTTCCGCGTCGGGCTGGGCGGCGGCCGCCTGGACCAGGGCCGGGGCCGGCGCCGCCTGGGCCGGGGCCGGAGCCGGGGCCTGGACCCCGGGCAGCTTGCGGATGTGCAGCTTGACGCCCCGGGATTCGAACTGCAGTTCGTCCACCGGTTCGCGCCCCATCAGGCTCACGAGGGCCTGGATGTCCGCGAACCCGAGCACCAGGCCTTGGTCAGGCTCCATGTCCGGGCTCTGCCCGGGCATGGAGTGGGGGAGTCTGAGGGGGGACGAAGAGCGAGCAGCGCGAGCGGGCGGTCCCCCTTCAGTCCTATCAGGCGCCGCGGCCCGGCGGGCCGGGGCCGCGGCCGGCAAAGTCTTTTTCGGCGTGCTCATGGTTGCTCCAAGGGATCGACGGAGGGCGCCGGGGGGGTGGCTTCCCGGGTCCGCCGGCCCTTCGGCCCCACCTCGTCCGGGCGGAACTCCTTGCTGGCGGCGTCCAGGATGCCGTTCACGAACTGGGTGCCCTCCTGGTCGCTGAACTCCTTAACGATTTCCAGCGCTTCGTTGATGATGATGGGGAAGGGGATCTCCTTCAGGAACATCAGTTCGTAGACCCCCAGGCGCAGCAGGTTGCGGTCCACCACGGCCATGCGGTGGATCTTCCAGTGCTCCGCGAACCGGGTCAAGACCGCGTCGATCTCCTCCATGTGGCCGTGGACCCCGTCCACCAGGCGCCGGGCGTAGTAGAAGGCGTCCCGGTTCAGGTCCTGGATGGCGTTGAAGCCGGCGAAGATCTCGTCCGGGAGGTACTCCGTGAGGTCCATGGCATAGAGCATCTGGAGGGCGTACTCCCTGCCCCGCCGCCGAACGCCCATTACTGGATCCCCTTGCCGGGGGTCTTCAGCAGGTGGAACAGGTCCACCATTTCCAGCAGGCTCATGGCGGCCTCCCAGCCCTTGTTGCCCATCTTGGTGCCGGCCCGGTCGATGGCCTGCTCCACGGTGTCGGTGGTGAGCACCCCGAAGATCATGGGCACGCCGGTTTCCAGGCCCACCTGGGCGGCGCCCTTGGTCACCTCGTTGGCGATCATGTCGAAATGGGGCGTGCCGCCGCGGATGACGGCGCCCAGCACCACCACGCCTGCGTAGTGACCGGAGCGGGCCACCTGGAGGGCCACCTGGGGCAGTTCGAAGGAACCCGGCACGCGGATGAGATCGATCTGTGCCTCGCTGCCGCCGTGGCGGTTGATGCAATCCGTGGCCCCGCCTACCAGCCGGTCCACGATGAATTCGTTGAAACGCGAGGCCACCAGCGCGAACCGGTCGCCCTTGTGCACACGCAGCTGGCCTTCAAAGATCCCCATGGGAACCCCCCGAAAGGTGGTTGAGTTCAAGACAATAGCACAACTTGGAGGGACGCGACAGCACGGTTTGGGGCGGGGCCGGGATCTGCGACCATGGAGGCACGGGGCAGCACATGCGCAAGGTGTTCTGGGATGATCCTTATCAAGACAAATGGGTGACGCGGGTCACCTCGGTGGCCGGCGACCAGGTGCAGTTCGACGAGACGATCGCGTTCTGCTTCGCGGGCGGCCAGGAAAGCGACAAGGGCTATGTCAACGGCATGCCCATCCTGGACTCCAGGCATGAAAATGATGTGATCATCTACACCCTTCCGGACGGGCACGGCCTTGCCCAGGGCATGGAAGTGGTGATGACCATCCATTGGCCGCGCCGGTACCGGCTGATGCGGCTCCATTTCGCGGCCGAACTGATCCTGGAGATCGTGACGCGTAAATACGGGTGGGAAAAGGTCGGCGCGCATATTGCCGAAGGGAAGGCGCGCATCGATTTCAAATCGGATACCAACGCCAACACGCTCTTCGCGGCCATCCTGGCGGATTTCAACGACATCATCAATGGCAATAAACCGATCGAGACAGGGTATTCGGAGGTTGAAACCCAAAGGCGCTACTGGAAGATCGACGGTCTCGCGCAGGTGCCGTGCGGGGGGACGCATGTCCGTTCCACCGGCGAGGTGGGCCTGGTCACCTTGAAACGGGATCGCCCGGGGAAAGGGATCGAACGCATCGAAATCCGTCTGGTCGATGCCTAGCACCGTTGGATCACGTTTGGATTAAGCGTTCGGCTGGGCACAAGCAGCCGTAAGGTCGCTAGCGACCTAACGGCTGCTCCTGCAGTTTGGACTTTTCGTCCGGTCCAATCATTCCCTGCCGGTGGCTCCGGAATCG
>PLUC01000089.1 GCA_003165415.1 Holophagaceae bacterium | reverse complement strand
AATGTCCAAACTGCAGACTTCATGACCGGGCTCCGCCCGGGCATGAAGTGGGGGTGCTCTGACCGAACGCATGCGTTCGGTCAGAGCGAGCAGGGCGAGCGGGCGCTCCCCCCGCGGTCCTATTCATGGCTTCTGCTTCAGGCCTTCGATGAACTGCCGGGCCTGGGCGGCCTGGGGGCTGTCGGGGGCGATCGCGATGGCCTGGTTGAAGGCCTTGACCGCGGCGTCGGGGTTCTTCAGGTCCTGGGAGTAGACGACGCCGAGGTTGAAGAAGCTCTGCAGGTGCTTGGGGTTGACCTTGCCGGCCCGCTGGAAGTCGGCCACGGCCTTGTCGAAGGCGCCCAGCTGGCGGAACATGACGCCCTGGTCGGTGAGCACGTCGGGGCTGTCCGGGGCCAGGGCCAGGGCCTTGGCGTAGGCGTCCACGGCGTTCTGGGCCTGCTGCAGGTCGAAGTAGTCGTTGCCCAGGGCGACCCAGGCCTGCTCGTTCTTCGGGTCGGTCGCCACGATCTTCTGGTTGGCGGCGATCCGCTCCTGGTACTGCATGGGGTCGGGCCGGGGAGGGGCGGGCGCTCCGGCCGGGGCGGCGGCCACGGCGGGGGCGTCATCGTTGCCGCGGCCGGCCCCGATGAAATAGCCGGCGAGAAAGCCGGCGAAAACGCCGATCGCGAGACCTGATAAAAGATTCCGGTTCAAAGCTGCACCTCCGGGCCCGCGGTCCGCCCGCAGTAAGCGCCATTCTCCCATGACCTTCCCTTGCCGCGGATCACACTACTCAGCGCCAGCTTGCCCAGTAGTCCGGATTCTCCACCCCGGCGGCGGCGGCGGTGGCCTGCAGGGGGTGGAGGGTGTCCACCATCACCGCCACCTCGTCGGTGCGGTCCTTCAGCCTGGAAGCGGCGATCGCCTTGGGGTGGGGGCCGTGGTGGATGCCCTGGGGGTGCCAGGTGACCATCCCCGGGCCGATGCCTTCCCGGCTGAAGAAGTGGCCGGAGGAATAGAACAGCACTTCGTCGAAGTCGATGTTGGCGTGGAAGAAGGGCACCCGCATGGCGCCCTCCTCCTCCTCGAAGGGGCGGGGCAGGAACGAGCAGATGACCATGTTCCGGCCCAGGAAGGTGGTGTGGGCGCTGGGCGGGAGGTGGTAGCGGGGGCTGGTGACCGGGCGGATGTCCTTGACGTTGATCCGCCAGACGGTGAGGTCGCCCTTCCAGCCCACCACGTCGTTGGGGTTGAAAGGATAGAAGACTCGGGTGATCTCCCGCCGGCGCTTGATGTGCACCGCCCACTCGCGCCCGCCGTCCTCGCCGCAGGGCTCCAGCTCGGGGGTGTCGATCATGGCCGGATCGAACTGGGCGTGGGGGCCCAGCTGGTTCCGGTCGGGGATGCTGATCTCGCCGGTGCTTTCGATGAGAAGGTAGCGCTGGGCCTGGCCGTCGGGCAGGAACCGGTAGGTGGTGCCCCGGGGGATCACCAGGTAGTCGCCGGCGGCATAGTCCAGCACCCCGAAGGTGCATTCCAGCCGGCCGCCCCCCGCATGTATGAAATAAACATCATCACCGTCGGCGTTGCGGTAGAAGAAGTCCATGGCCTGGGGGGCCACCCAGTGCAGGGCCACGTCCTCGTTGTGCAGGAAGCACACCGGGCTGAAGGCCGGCTCCCGGCTGCCGAACAGGGAGGCGCCCAGGTCATAATCCGGGGTCAGCTGGTTCAGGTCATAGCTGTGCGGGCGCAGCGGGCCTTCGATCCGGGTCCAGGAAGTGACCGGGTGGCGCCGGTAGAGGTGGGTGGTGCGGCCGTAGAAGCCCTGGCGGGCGAATTCCTCCTCGAAGGTGCCCGGGGGCAGGTCCACGTGGGCCTGGCGCGCGATCACGCCCTTCCGGAGGGGGAAAAGGGGGGTTTCGTTGGTCAGGCGCATGGGTTACCCGCTGGGAGTCCGCTAAGAAGTGTAACCGGGTGAAAAAAGAAAATCGCGATCCGGTCTCAATCTTCCATGGACCTGTTATGCTTCCGGGCTGCGCGACTGCCTTTGCATGGAGGCGAACGGATGCCGAAAACAATTTCTTCCCAGGGTCAGGCGGGTCATGGTGCGGTGGCGGAGAACCCTCTGGGGCTTGAGCGCATCGACCATTTCCAGATGACCGGAACCATCGACCGGCTGGAGCCCCTGTACCGGCGCCTGGGCTTCGCCCGGGTGGCCAGCGGCAAGACGCCCTGGGGCCGGCTGATGCAGCTGCGCCAGAACCGCATGGACGTGCTCATCCTCGAGGCGGACGACACCCACCGGGCCGGCCAGTATTTCCAGGCGCACGGCGAGGGGGTCTGCGCCCTCAACTTCCAGGTGGAGGACCTTGACGCCGCGCTGGCCCGGGCCCGGCAGGCGGGGGCCAAGGTGATGATCGAGCCGGAAAACCACCGGCTCGGCGCCGGCACCCTGCGGTTCGCCGCCATCAAGGGCGTGGGCGACGTGCTGAACTACCTGGTTGAGCGGCGCGGCGAGCTGTCCGCGTTCTGGCCCGACCTGAAGCCGGATCCCGGCGTGGCGCTGTGCGCCCCGGGCCTGGTGCGGGCGGACCACCTCACCAACAACGTCGGTCCGGGCCAGATGGGCGACCTGGTGTCCTTCTACGAACGGGTGTTCGGCTTCTCCGTGACCCGGACCTTCAACATCCAGGGCCAGCTCGGCACCGGCCTGCGCTCCAAGGTGGTGCAGAGCGCCAGCAACCGGGTGATCATCCCCATCAACGAGCCCACCGACCCCAAGAGCCAGATCCAGGAGTTCGTGAAGCGCCACCACGGCTGCGGCGTGCAGCACATCGCCATGTCCACCAACAACATCCGGGAGTCCATCCGGGTGCTGACCGCCCAGGGCATCAACTTCCTCCGGGTGCCCGACACCTACTACGAGCTGCTGCCCGCGCGCATCGAGAAGGGCGGCTACAAGGTCACCGAGAGCCTGGCCGAGCTGCGGGAGCTGGGGATCCAGGTGGACGGCGACGAGACCGGCTACCTGCTGCAGATCTTCAGCGAGGACCAGATCGGGCCGCTGTTCTTCGAGATCATCCAGCGGCGGGGGAACATGGGGTTCGGCGAGGGGAACTTCCAGGCGCTGTACGATTCCATCGAGCTGGACCAGAGGCGGAGAGGGGTGCTCTGAGGTTCACCTGGCGAATCCCTTGGGATCTTCTCAATGGGTTATTGGATCAGCGTGATGGTCTTGTCCCAGGAATGCCAGCCCTCATCTGCATCCAGGACTTCAGTGCCGTAGCAGAGCCAGTTGTAGGCATCCGCATAATCCCGCCGAACGGCGCCGGGAGCACGTTGGCGGGAACCGGCGTCAGGGGCTGCTCCGATGGTCCGGGCTACGTGGCGACCTTCTACCATCTTACGGACCTGGCCATGGACGGGGCCGGGAATCTATACGTGGCGGATCCGCTGAACGAAGTCATCCGCAAAATCACCCCCGGGGGCAATGTGATCACCGTGGCGGGCACACACAGCCAATTGGGAAGCACCGACGGCCCTGCCCTGGCTGCAACCTTTTTCCATCCCTCCGGCGTGGCCGTGGATGGGTCGGGAAACATCTATGTGGCGGATACCTTGAATGACACGATCCGAAAGATCACATTCTTCAAGGCTGACTAGTCGATCGATTCTTAAATAAC